>CAZEHU010000342.1:0-4366 GCA_964511605.1 uncultured Myxococcales bacterium | reverse complement strand
ACCAGCGCCAGGGCCCAAAGCCCAGGGTGCTCCTGATCTTCGACGTCTCTCAGGGCAGCCTGTACACCACCGGGGGTGGCGACCACCTCGCCGAGGTGCTCGACGCTCTCGGTGCCGTCAACGTCGCGGCCCCGGGCCCCCTCACCACCCGCTTGCCCCTCGAGAGGGTGCTCGCCCTCGCCCCGGACCTCATCGTGCACACCGCCTTCACGGAGCGCCTCCCCGACGACGCGGCTGCCCGGGCCTTCTGGAAGGGCGTCGGCCGCGTCCCGGCCGTGGAGCAAGGGCGCATCTACGTCTGGCCGGACGACACGCTGGCCCGCAACGGCCCGGATCTACCGTCGGCGATCCGCAAGCTCACGGCCCTGCTCAATGCCTCGGGGGCGACCCCCTGAGCGCCCGGGCCCCGATCCCGCTTCCCCCCCGCGAGCCCCTGAGCCGCGAGCGCCTCCTCCGCAAGGTGGGGGTCGCCAGCGCCGCCGCTCTGCTCACCGGCGTGATCTGCCTCTTCATCGGGGCGGAGTCCCTCGACCTCGGTGCTGCGCTTGGGGATATGGCGAGCGTGGACGCCTCGATCCTGTGGCACCACCGCTTCCCCCGCGTGCTCCAGGGCCTCGTCGCCGGGGCGGTCCTCGCCTCCGCCGGCGCGGCGCTCCAGGGCCTGCTCCGAAACGCCCTCGCTGAGCCCTTCCTGCTCGGCGTCTCCGGGGGAGCGGCGGTGGGCTCCGCCCTCGTGGCACTCGTCGGTCTCGGCGGGATGCTCGCGGAGCCGGTCGGCGGCTTCCTCGGCTCCCTCGGGGCGCTGATCCTCGTGACCGTGCTCTCGACCCGCCGGGGCGTCGTCAGTCCGCTGCACATGCTGCTGGTCGGCGTGGTCATCAACGCCCTCTCGGGCGCTGGCCTCATGCTGCTCCAGACCCTGGCGAGCGCCGAGGCGGTGCAGCGCGTCCTGCTCCGCCTGATGGGCACCCTCACCGTCGATCCCAGCCAGCCCCTCGTGATGCCGATCCTGCTCGGAGCCGCCGGAGTCGGCCTGTGGCTGGTGCTGCGCGATGCCCGCGCCCTCGACCTCCTGGCGCTGGGCGACGACGCCGCCGCGACCATGGGCGTCGACCCGGATGGCGTTCGGCGTCGCCTCTTCCTGGCGCTCTCCCTGCCCATCGGCGCGGTGGTGGCGGCCACGGGCCTCATCGGCTTCGTCGGCTTGATCGTGCCCCACGCCGTGCGGCTCGTGATCGGGCCCGATCATCGCCTCCTCATCCCGCTGTCCGCGGCCTGCGGGGCGACCTTTGTCATCGTGGCCGACGCGGTGGCGCGCGGGCTCTCGGATCCCCTCGGCACGGAGCTGCCCGTCGGTGTGCTCACGACCCTCGTGGGGGGCCCCCTCTTCCTGGTCCTGCTCCGGCGGGAGGTGCGTGGATGATCCTCGAGAGGCCCCGCATCGGACTCCGCCTCGAGGGGGTCAGCGTGCACCTCGGCGGCCGGCCGGTCCTCAAGGAGGTCGATCTCCGCATCGAGCCCGAGGCCCTGACCTGCATCCTCGGCCCCAACGGCGCCGGGAAGACGACGCTCCTCAAGGTCGCCGCCGGCCTGCTCCGACCGAGCAAGGGCAACGTCTACCTGGGGGAGCGCCCCCTCCCTTCGATCGCCCGCGGCGAGCGGGCCCGGATGATGACGTTCGGTGGCGTCGAGCCTCCGCCCGCCTTCGCGTGGACGGCCCTCGAGCTCGCGCTGATGGGCCGGGCCCCCCACCTGGGCCGCGCCCTCGAGGAGCCAGAAGACCTGGGCGATGCCGAGCGCGCCCTGGAGATGGTCGGGGCCGAGGAGCTCGCCCGACGGGTGATCACAGAGCTCTCGGCCGGGGAGCGCCAGCGGGTCTACCTGGCCCGGGTCGTCTGCCAGGATACCCCAGTGATGCTCCTCGACGAGCCCACGTGCCATCAGGACCCGGCCCGGGCCATGGGCATGGCCGAGACCCTGAAGGGGCTGGCTGCCGATGGCCACACGGTGGTGGCCGTGGTGCACGACGTGAACCTGGCCGCGCGCTATGCGGATCGGCTGGTGCTGGTGGCCGATGGCCGCATCACCACCGAGGGCAGCGCGGAGGAGGTCCTCGGCTCCGATGCCCTCGCCGAGGCCTACGGCGTCCACGTACGCAGGATCCCCGGCACACCGCCTGCCGTGGTGCTCGAGCCCCCCCGGATGGGATGAGCGAGCCGTGAGCTCGCTCATCCCCACCTCCTTTTACGCCCGCGACACCCGGATCGTGGCCCGGGAGCTGCTGGGCAAGGGGCTGCGGCACGGGGGGGTGCTCCTCCGAATCACCGAGACCGAGGCCTACTGCCCGGACGACACCGCCAACCACTGTCGCGCCGGCCGCACCGTCCGGAACGCAGCGATGTGGGGCCCCCCGGGTCGAGCCTACGTCTACCTCTGCTACGGCCTGCACCAGATGCTGAACCTGGTCACCGAAGCGGACGGGGTGGGGGCCGCCGTGCTGATCCGGGCCTGCGAGCCCCTGGAGGGCCTGGAGGTGATCGGTGAGCGGCGCGGCGGGCGCTCGGGGCCGGCGCTCCTGACGGGACCAGGCAAGGTGGGACAGGCCTTGGCGCTCGATCGGAGCTGGTGCCACCATCCCCTCGACGAACCCGGGGGCCTGGAGGTCCTCGACGCACCGGCGCCTGAGGGTGTCCTGGTAGGGCCTCGGATCGGCATCGGCTACGCATCCGCCGAGCACGGCGCGGCCCCGTGGCGCTTCGCAGTCGCTGGCTCGCCCTGGGTCTCCCACCGCAAGGGGCTGGTGGCACTCCGCTGAGCGAGCGCTCGGACGACGCTACTTCATCGCGTCCAACCGCATCTGGGCGTGGGGATTGCCCAGCTGCAGCGCGTGTGTGTAGGCCGTCTTCGCTCTCTTCTTCTCCTCACGGCCCAGCCGGAGATCGCCGAGCTCGATGCAGGCATCGCCGTGGTTCCGCTCGCAGGCGTCGTGCATGTAGCTCTCTCCGAGCTTGGGATTCTTCGGCTGGCCCTCGGTGCCCGTCATATGCCGAGCGGCGATCTCGTAGGTGCTCCGCCCGTCCTTCTTCTTCATGCCGCGCTCCCACCAGCCGATGGCGTCGTCGATCGACTTGCCGGTGTCGTAGCGCCCCTCGTAGCGGATCGCGCCCCACTCGCCCATGGCCCAGGCGGAGCCGAGCACGGCCGCGCTTCGCAGCTTGTCGCGCCACTCCTTGACCACCGCTGGATCGTCCTTGCCCGCCGCCAGCATGTGCAGCGCGACGGTGGTCCAGGCGTCCGGGCAGGGCGACCAGGGAGCTCATGGCGGGGGTGTCCTAGAAGGTCTTCGACCACCGGGCGGTGATCGGCGGGAGGGTGCTGGCGTGCAGGCCCCGCAGGCGGCTGTCCTGGTGACCGAGGGCGTAGCCGGTGGTGAGGTTCTCGCCAGCATGGGCCAGGGCGAGAGCGAGCTCGCTGCCGTCGGCGAGGTCGAGCTCGACCCACGGCAGGGCGTGGGCGATCCAGGCGTCGGAGCCCCCGATGCTGTCACCACCGGCCGAGCTCTCCCCGTAGCGGGCGAAGCCGAGATCGACGCCAATGGCGATGGCGCTCGAGGCCTGCCAGCGGAAGCCGAGCCAGCCGTCGAGGAGCAGGCCGCGCGCGAAGCCGTTGTCGTCAGCGAGCGAGTACACGAGCCGGGCGCCGGCGGAGAGGCGCACGCTGCTCCCGGCGGCGGCCGAGGTGCGCGCGGAGAGGTGGAGACCGTGCTGGCCGTCGGAGGAGGGGATCTCGTCGTCTCCCTCGGGCTCCGGTCCGGTGCCGATGTCGGCCTTGAAGCCCCCGTCGACCCGCACTCTGCCGAGCAGACCCCCGAGGCCTGCCACGAGCTCTCGGACCGCGAATCCGCTGGCCCCATCGCGGAAGAGGGAGGCAGCGGAGAGATCGATCCATGCATCCACATCGTGGGTCGCCCCGTAGGTGGCGACCAGGTGGAGGGGCACGACGTTCAGCGGCGGATCGAGGTCGCTGCGAGCACCCTCGTCGTTGGACTCCACGTCTACGGAGAGAAAGCCCGCGCTGACATCGATGGCGAGGCGCCCCCGCGGCGCCGTGTAGAACTCCAGGCTCGAGGCCCGAGCGGACGTGACTCCCGCCGCCACGAGCACGACGACAGCGAGCGCGGCGGCACGGGCGGCGTGCAGATCGGGGCGGGTCATCGCGGCTCCCGGTGGAGTCGGCGGCCGGGGCCGCGCGCCCGCGGAGTATCCGGGCCCTGCGGGCTGGTGGTCAACCTGCGCCGGGCGGGGGGGCCAGGAGGCTGTACCGCATTGGGGCGTCGAGTGGATCGGCGTCGATGTCGAGTCGATCT
>CAZEHU010000341.1:0-4371 GCA_964511605.1 uncultured Myxococcales bacterium | reverse complement strand
TGGGTGCGCGGCAGTTTTGTGGCAAAGGCGTGGCAAAAAATGATGAAACTACGCGTAGTGCTGTGAAATAAAAGCGAGGCGGACGGGACTCGAACCCGCGGCCTCCGGCGTGACAGGCCGGCGTTATAACCAACTTAACTACCACCCCATGTGGCAGCGCTCGTCTCGCTTGTCAGCGCCGGTGCGGAGCGATGGGCGAAACAGGGTTCGAACCTGTGACCCCCTGCGTGTAAAGCAGGTGCTCTGACCAGCTGAGCTATTCGCCCACGCCCCTCGCTCGGCGAGGGAGGCGGATCTATGCCCAGGGCCCCCGGACCTTGTCAACAGCTTCGTCTCGATCGCCCGTGTCGTCCCCTCATCGGGAGCCTGAGGGGCCCCGCACGCGGTAGACCCCGAGGGCCAGGGTGGGGGCGCCGGGGTACATCTCGAAGGTCAGCGTCCGCTGGTTCGGGATCTCGACCTCCGTCAGCGCCTCGAGCTCCCACTGCTCGCGAAAGCGGCGGCAGACCTCGAGCTCTCCGGGGGCGCGGGGAGGCGCCTCGCCGGGCTGCCGGAACGCCATGTAGCAGCGCGTGCCCAGCAGCACGACGCCTTGGCCGCCACAGGTGGGCCACACCTCGCCCAAGCGCTCGAGCCCGACCACCGCGCTCCCTCCGAACAGGTAGCGGGGCACGTGTCGCTGGGTGTGGCCCGGGGGCGGCGGGTCGTCGAAGCCCACCGTCGCGAAGCAGCCCTCGCCCGGTGGGAGCGAGGCCGCGGCCTGGCGGAGGAGGAGCTCCTCCTCGTCGGCGTTGCTGGTCTCGAAGAGCGGCGCGTAGCTGGCCACGGCGCCCACCAGGATCGCGAGGCCGACAGCCGCGTTCACCCAACGCCCCACAGGGCGACGTGCCAGGGCGGCCACACCGGCGCCGGCCACCGGCAGGCTGAGGAGGAGGGCGGGGAGGTGCACCCGTGGGATGCTGACCAGCGGGAGATCGACGGCGCTGGCGGCGATCCAGATCAGGGCTGCCATCAACAGGCCGATCGCCCACCCCCGGCCCCGCGCCGCGTCCTCCGATCGCCGGAGCGCGACGCCGGCGCCGAGCCAGACGAGGAGCGCGGGGCTCAGCCAGCGCCCCTCGAGGAAGAGGTTGTCAGCCAGGAGGACTCGGGGCAGGCGGACCGCCAGGGCCTCGGAGGGGGCCACGATGCCCTCCGTCGCCACCTGGGTCTCGACCGCGCCCACAAGCCAAGCGACATGTGGCAGCACAGCCAGGCCCCAGACGATCGCGGGCCCGAGCGGCAGCCGGCGGGCGCTCGAGGCGAGGCCGAGCCCCCCGACAGCGAGGGCCGGCCCGGCCTCCGGACGACAGCAGGCAGCGGCGGCGGCCACGACGGCGGCGTACCAGCACCAGCCGGTGTGTGCGCCGCCGGTGGTCGGTGCCTCTCGTCCCTCCTCCGGCTCGAGCCCGAGAGCGAGGGCCGCGAGGGCCAGGAGCACCAGCAGGCTCGTCCCGGCGAGGATCCCCTCCGAGACGTGATCCCGCCACACCACGGGACAGAGCACCATCAAGGCGATGGCCGCTGCTACCCCGAGGCGATGGCCGCGGAGCAGCACGTGCGCCAGGACCGCGGCGGGCACGAGCGCGAGCACGCCGAAGACCCGATTGGCCACCTGCACGCTGTGGTGGTCGGCCCCGAGCAGGCGGAACATGGGCCGATAGAGCCAGACCGCCCCGGCCCCGTAGCGCGGCAGGCCGCTCTCCTCGAGCAGCCGGGCCGTGAGGTCGTAGCCGGTGTAGACCATGACCATGCGGTCGGGCAGGAGGACGTGGAGCGCCACCCAGAGGCTCGCGAGCCCCAGGAGGATCAACCGCAGGCGCCGGTCCTTGCGGAGCCTGCGGTGCAGATGCCAGAGCATCACGAGGAGGAGCGCCAGCCCGACGATCCCTCCCGCCGTGACGAGGGCCGCGGCGATCTGCCTCTCCGCGGCGTCCGCGGAGCCGGGCAGCGGCTCCACGTGGCGCGAGGCGGCCGCGCGCCGCTCCTCGATGCGGAAGCCGTCAGCCTCGGCGGCCAGCATCGCAGCTCGGAGCAGGTTCTCCGCGGCGTCCACCGCCGCTCGCTGGTCCCGGCCCCGCGTCACGATCAGGTGGTGCTCGGTGCGGATACCGGAGCGCGGGCTCGAGGCGGGGACCACGTCGAAGGTGAAGGGGAGCCCTTCGCAGGTGGCGTACCAGCGCAGCCCCTCGCTCTGCCAGACCGCGGGCTCCGAGCGACAAGCGCTGCCGGCGAGGGGCGCCACGAGAGGGGCCGGGATCGGCGGGGGAGGGACGTAGCGCCCGGCGTCCGGAGAGCCGAAGCGAGCGGCCGCGAGGGCGCCGGCGCAGACCGCGAGGACGAGCAGCCCCACCGCCTCGCGCCGCCGGCTCTGCCACGCTGCCCCCAGCACGAGGAGGAGGGCCGCGAGCATCAGCGCCAGGGGGGCCCAGGCGAGGCTCGGGGCCGCGATCAGCCAAGCGGGAGCAGCCTCCTCCGGGATCACCACGTCGGCGCCCGTCAGGCGACCCCAGAGCTCCAGCGCGTCCGCTGCGGGGCGCTCGTGTCGACTGGCGGCGTCGGCCCAGGCCAGGGCCTCCTCCGGGCGGCCGCGCTCGAGGGCGGTGAGCGCCGCGCGCACGAGGAGATCGGGGCGCCCGCGATGGCTGCGCAAGAGACGCTCGGGCTCGCCCTCGAGGGGCGCGTCACAGGTCGGACAGGGGACCGGAGGAGAGGGGGCCGGAGCGTCCGTGCCCTCCCGCAGCCCCAGCATCCAGGTGCGCCGGGCCCGCACACGAGCCTGCTCGGTCGCGTCGTGCGGCGGCAGCGCGTCCGCCTCGGCGAGAGGCCGATCTCGACGCTGGACCTCCTTCCAGGGCAGCCCCGCCTCGTCGATCAGCCGCCGCGCCGCCTCCCGGTCGAGGCCCTCGGGCACCACGACCTCGGCGTGGGTGATCACGATCGTGCGCGTGTGGAGCGGCTCCCCGGGTCCACCACCGAGGAGCAGCTCCACCCGCTCGCCCTCCACGCGGATCGGGCCCGGAGGACGCCCCGCCAGCGATCCGAGGCGGATCGCCAGCTCGCGGAGCGCGCCCTCTGCGGAGGGTCCGAGGACGTACGAGGGCTCCCCCTCCGCGGTCGCGGTCGCGCTCGGAGCCAGAGGGGGGCTGGCCGCCTGGGCGAACAGGAGGGCGAGAGCGCCGAGCGCGCCCGTCAGCATCATCCCCTCGAGGCGGGCCGACGGCGCCGGACGAGGAGGAGCCCGAGGGTGCCGATCACCAACTAGATCACGATGACCAGCGCGACGGCCACGGGACCCGCGGAGCGCTCCTCGGTCTCGTCCACCGCCGGGCTATCGGCGGCGGCGGGCGCGCCCTCCCGCAAGCGCAGGCGGGGATGCTCCCACTCCCCCTCGCACCTCCGGGTCCTGTCCCGGATGCAGCGCTCGAGGGAGGCGACGAGCCCGTTGACGCGGACCTCCTTGTCCGGGTTGGCCAGGTAGGCGCCCCAGGCATCGGCCTGGTAGCGCCTCAGATCGGCCAGGGCCTCGACGCGGCGACTGTCGCGCAGGATCTCGGCACGGCAGTAGAAGACGTCGGGATCGGGCAGGTCTCGCTTCGCCGCCTCGTCGAGCCGCGCGATCGCCTCCTCGACGCGTCCCAGGTTGAAGTCGTTCATCGACCGGTAGATGTGCAACCGCTGCTGGTGGCCCATCGCCTCCTCGAGGGGGGCGAGGAGGGCGTTCGAGCGCTCGAAGTGGTTGTCGTAGTGGTGGATGACGCCGAGGAGGAACTGGCTGAGGCGATCGTCCGGGGCCTCGGCGTGGCGGGCCTCGAGGCGCTCGCGGGTCTCGAGGCGGAAGGCGGGATCCCTCAGGATCGCGCTGAGGAGCACCCTCACGACGCCCTCTTGCTCCGGGTGCGCTCGGGAGAGGCGCTCCAGGATTGGCGCGGCATCCCGGTAGCGCTTCACGGCGACGTAGACGCTGGCGACGAGCCCGGCCAACCCATCCTCGCCCTCGAAGAGCCGGAGGGCCTCGTCGCCGCGGGTGGCGGCGTCCGCGTGGCGGCCGCTCTCGAGGAGGCGATGGATCTCGCTCTCCCAGGCCTGGGGGCAGCGCGGCGCCTGCTCCCGGACGTGGGCCGCGAGGGGGAGCGCCTCCTCGAGCCGACCGACGTCCGCGAGGATCCCGGCCACGTGTGCGAAACCACAAGCGACGTCGGAGCGGGCGAGCTTCTTGGCCGCCGCGAGGTCGATCGCCTCTCCCAGGATCGCGCGGGCCGCGAGCTCGCCGGCCGGTGCAAGGCGCCCCTGTGCGTCGAGGACGGCCTTCGCCTGCGCCTGATCGCCCAG
>CAZEHU010000340.1:0-4372 GCA_964511605.1 uncultured Myxococcales bacterium | reverse complement strand
AGGGCAGGTCGATGTAGCCGCCGAGGGCCCCGACGATGTCGAAGCGCTCGGGGGTGCGGAGGGCGATGTTGGCGGCCGCGGCCCCCATGCTCATGCCGCCGATGGCGGTCCAGGTCCACAAGCGAGGCGCCGCGGAGACGTGATCCCCTCCGTCTCCATCCCCCCCCTCGCCCCCGGGCGCCAGGGCCCCATCGGCCGGCGCCGTCGCTGTGCCGCTCGCGTCCTCACCCGCGACAGCGTCGAGCGTGCTGCCATCAGGGTCCTGCCCCCCCCCGGCCCCGCCGGCGGCGCACCCGTGCACCCCAGCCACGGGGGCTGCGAAGAGGAGCGTGGAGGTCAGGGCGAGGAGAGCGCGGTTCACAGGCTTCGGGCGTCGGGGCTTGAACCATCCCCCACATGGTGCCTGAATCACAAGGGCAACCGCGGGCCCAAGGGAGTGGTGAGCGTCGAAGCCGCCATCCACCTGCCAGAGAGCTTTGGGGACTACGAGCTCCTCGAGCGTATCGGTGTGGGAGCCACCGCGGAGGTCTATCGCGCGAGGACCGTGGGTCCCTACGGCTTCGAGAAGCATGTGGTGCTCAAGCGCATCCTGCCGGAGCTCGCGCACGATCGGGCGCTGCTCGAGCAGCTCTCGCGCGAGGCGCGGGTGGCCTCCGTGCTACAGCACGGGAACATCGTGCACGTCTTCGACTTTGGCGAGGTCCATGGGCAGTACTACATGGCGATGGAGCTGGTGGAGGGGCGCGATCTGCACTGGCTGCTCCGCACCTGCGCACGGCAGCGCATCGCCATCCCGATCGAGCTGGCCCTGCTCCTGGTCTCCGAGCTCTGCAAGGCCCTCGACTACGCCCATACGGCCACGGCCACCGACGGGCGCCCCTTGAAGCTGGTCCACCGCGACGTCTCGCCGGCCAACGTGCTGATCAGCTTCGACGGGGACGTGAAGCTGATGGACTTCGGCGTGGCCCTCAGCGATCTCGGCTCCAAGGAGAGCCCTCCGGGCGCGGCTCGGGCCTCCCGTCGCGCCAAGTTGGGCTACATGTCCCCGGAGTCGGTGCAGGGCAAGTCGGTCGATCATCGCTCGGACATCTTCGCGCTGGGTGTCATCCTGTACGAGGCGCTGACCCTGAAGCGGCTCTTCGTCGGCCGCTCGAAACAGGAGACCCTCGAGAACATCGTGCGGGCCGATGTGGCCTCGCGACTCGCCCGCCACGCCATCCCCGGACCGGTCGCCGGTATCATCCGCCGCGCCACCGCCCGCTCCCCGCTCAGGCGCTTCCAGCGATCGGCGGATCTGCAGGAGGCTCTCCTCGACGTGCTCTTCGGCCAGGGCCTGCGCACCACCTCCCGGAGCCTCGGGGAGTTCATCCGCACCGTGGCGGAGCGCGCCGGCGAGTCCACCGAGAAGCTCCCGCCGCCGCCGCCGGCCCTCCGGCCCGCGCAGCCCGTCACGCGGCCTCGGAGCACCCCGAGGCCGCGCCCGCCCGAGCCTGGGCTGCGGGACTCCAGCTTCCACCTGCGCAAGGAGACCATCGGACAGAGCTCCCTCATCGGCCCGATCACCTACGAGAACCTCACCGATCTCTTCCGCAGTCACGCCATCGGCCCCCAGGAGCTGGTGCGCGCGGAGGACGGGAGCTGGGACACCGTGGAGAACCTGCTCGGGCTCTCAGGCCTCGCTGAAGAGCTGGACAAGGCGCTGGCCAGGCCCCTGTGGCGGGCCGCCATCACCCGCTTCTCGGTGCCGAAGACCTTCATCGACATCGGCCGCAGCCGCTCTGATGGCCGCCTCGAGGCCACGGTCGGCCTCGACATCAAGGAAGTCTGGTTCGAGCGAGGGGCCCCGGTGCACGTCTCTTCGAACCTGAGGGGCGAGCTCCTCGGTGGCTACCTGCTGCGCAAGGGCACCATCAACGAGCACCAGCTCATCGTCGCCGCCAAGGCGGTGCGCGGCGAGTCCTCCTTCATCGGCGATGGCCTGATGAAGACGGGGGCCGTGGGACCGAATCGGCTCTTCCAGCTGCTCGAGGATCACATGCGCTACGGGCTGCTCGAGCTCTTCCGGGTGCGCGAGGGCGAGATGGCCTGGTTCGACAACGAGGCCCCCCCCGACGACGCGCCTCGTATGGGGCGAGACGCCTTGCACACGGTCACCGAGGGCCTCCGCACGCGCTATGACCTCGAGACCTTGTGGCGCTACTTCGACACCCGCGGGGATCTCGAAGTGCACAGGCGCATCGTACCGGGCCTGAGCCACAACCACCTACGCTTCGACCCCCAGGAGCTGCGCGTCTTCGGTCGGCTGGACTACGGCGCGACAGTGCGAGAGCTGGAGCGCTGCTACGGCCGGCGCTCGGAGGACAAGGAGGTTCTCCTGCGGGTCCTCGCCCTCCTGCACATGACCGGGCTCATCGAGCTCAGAGGGTGACCCCGGGCAACAGGGTGTCGGGATCGAAGGGCTTGTCGTCCTCGAGGCTCGCGACCGGATAGGTGCAGTAGAGGGTCGAGAAGAGCGCGGCCGGGTGGCCGTTGCCCGAGGCCTTCAGCCCACCGAAGGGCAGCTTCGACGAGGCGCCGACCGTGGCGCGGTTCCAGTTGATCACGCCGCAGCGGACCTGGTGGGTCGCCTCGAGGTAGGCGGCCCGATCGGCCGTGAAGATCGAGCAGGCCAGCCCGTAGGGCGTGTCCTCCGCGAGCGCGAGGGCCTCGTCGAGGTCGTCCACCGTGTACAGGCACGTATCGGGCGCGAAGAGCTCCTCGCGCTGGTAGGTGCTCTTCGGATCCCGGTGGACCCGGTGCACGCTGGGGCGCACGTAGGCTGCCCCCTCGATGGGCGGGTTCGGATCGAGGCCGCCCCGGCAGAGCGCCTCCGCCCCCTCGTCGGCCGCGGTGGCCTGCCAGGCGTCGAAGGCCTCGGCGGAGCGGCGGTCCACCACCGGCCCGAAGAAGGCCTCGGGATCGTGCTGGGCGCCGGTCACGAGGTTGTCCGCCGCCACCCCCAGGCGCTCGGCGAGACGGTCGGCGATGCCCCGCTGCGCGATGATCCGGCTCGTGGCCGTACAGCGCTGTCCGCTGGTGAGGAAGGCGCCCGTGAGGAGCTCGTAGAGGGTCTGCTCGAAGGGGGCATCGTCCAGCACGATGCTGGCGTTCTTGCCGCCCATCTCCAGGGCGCAGAGCTTCCACGGATGCTCTTGGGCGAGGCGCTCGATGCGCTGGCCGATGCCCGTGGAGCCGGTGAAGAGGATGCCATCGAGATCCCCATGCTGGACCAGGGCATCACAGAGTCGGTCAGGCACCTGCACCAGGTTCAAGACTCCCGGGGGCACGCCCGCCTCGTCGAGGCACTCGGCGAGCACCTGTCCGGTGGCCGGCGTGTGGCTCGCGGGCTTGAAGACCACCGTATTGCCGGTCGCGAGGGCCGGGACGATGTGGCCATTGGGCAGGTGGGCCGGGAAGTTGAAAGGGCCGATGACGGCCAGCACCCCGCGCGGGCGGTAGCGGAGGGCGCCCTTGACCCCCTCGGGGCGGACCTCCTCGACGAGCTTCATGCCCTCCTCGAGGGTGATGGCCACCTTGCCGGCCACGGCGGCCGCCTCGCCGCGGGCCTCCCAGAGGACCTTGCCCATATCGCGGCTGATCGCCTGGGCGAGGTGCTCCTGGCGGGCGCGGACCACCTCGGCGAAGCGCCTCAGGATGTCGGCGCGCTCCTCGAAGGGGCGCCGGCTCCAGGCGGGGAAGGCGGCTCGGGCGGCGCCCACCGCCTCGTCGATGACATCGGCGTGCCAGGGGAACTCTCCGACGAGGTCGCTGGGATCCCCGGGGTTCACGTCGACGATCACGCCCTGGGGCGCATGGGGAATCCGCCAGGTGCCGTCCACGTAGTTGCCGCGGACCTCGAAGGGGAGCCAATCGTACGCTGCCATGGTCGCTCCTGGGCGCGTGGGACTCCCTGGCTACGCGGGCCGGGGGGCGGGCGTCAACCATGGTCTCGCGAGGACACGTCCCGGGGGTGTGCACGCGCGGCGCCGCGGGCTCAGGTGGTGGCCCCGGGGCCCACCGGACAGCTCACGCCCGTGCCGGAGAGGCCACAGTATCCGCCTGGGTTCTTGGCGAGATACTGCTGGTGGTAGTCCTCGGCGAAGTAGAAGGGGCCGGCCCGGCGGACCTCCGTGGTGATCGCGCCGTATCCGGCCGAGGAGAGCGCTCGCTGGTAGGCGTCGCGGCTCGCCTCTGCTCGGGCGAGGTCTTCGACCGAGTAGGCGTAGATCGCGCTCCGATACTGGGTCCCGCGATCGTTGCCCTGGCGCATGCCCTGGGTGGGATCGTGGCTCTCCCAGAAGACCTCGAGCAGGGCCTCGAGCGTGGTCTTGGC
>CAZEHU010000339.1:0-4383 GCA_964511605.1 uncultured Myxococcales bacterium | reverse complement strand
CGGAGCGGATCTCCGCGGAGCCCCGCGAATGTCACGGGCGGCACATCACCCACGTGAACGGTTACCTTGTACAAAGGGAAGGTGGTCGGCTGGCCGTGTACGTCGGGGCACACCCGTCGCTGCACGTAGAAGACCGGCCCGGGGCTCGTCGCTTTGATGAGGAGACCCAGGATCGCCATGAAGGGCATGAGGCCCACGAGGGCGATCGTCGCCGACATGAGGTCGAGGGTCCGCTTCACGAAGCGCACGCTGCGCGGGATCGGTGGCGGACGCTGGAAGTCCGGAGCCGCCGTGGCCCCGGGGCGGCGCCAGATGTCGCGGTGCTCCGAGCCGATCCAGCGGTACAGCCCCACGAGGTAGGCCACCTGGCTCAAGGCCGCGAGGCGAATGAAGCGTACGGGGCGTGACGCGCCGAACCCTCGATCGGGCAGCAATGCCGCGCCCCCCAACAGGACTCCGGCCCCAAGCGTCGGCCACACCCCGCCCCCCCACATGGGATCCCCGATCGCCGCGGCGGACAGCGCCGTAGCCAGGAGCGCGAGGAAGAGCGGGCTCAGGGTTCGCAGGAGCTTGCGGATCAGGGGCAGCGCCAGCCGACCGCCGAAGAAGGCCCCGTGGTAGCGGCCCAACATCTGCATGTTGCCGTAGGCGATGCGCACCCAGCGCGCGTACATGGTCTCGAGGTCGCGGGTGGGCTCGTCCGAGGCGATGGCGCCGGGCACGTAGGCGACCCGCTGGCCGGCCCTTCGCGCGAAGAGCGGGATCACCCAGTCGTCGTTCACCGTATCGTCCGGCAGCCAGGGAACGAGGCGCTTGCGCACCAGGTAGGCCGCGCCGCTGGCGCCGATCAGGAGATCCCGCGCGGCCTCCATGCGCCGCACCCACGCCTCGAAGCCCCAATAGCTGGACTCCGTGACTGCACCGGGCGCTCCGCGTGGGGCCACCACGTAGCGCGCCGCGGCCACGCCGTAGGAGCGATCGTCCAGCACCCGTACCAGGCGGCGCAGCGCATCGGCCTCGAGCTCCGCGGACGCGTCCGTCATCAGCAGGAGCTCTGTGGGCGCGGCCTCGACCAGCTCGTTCAAGGTGGCGGCTTTGCCCCGCCTCGGGCTGTGGCCCAGCACGATGAGGCGATGATCGCTGTAGGCCCTCGCAAGATCGCCGGTGGCATCGCTCGAGCCGTCGTCCAAGACCAGCACGGTGAGTCGATCGGGCGGGTACTCGAGGGCGAAGGTATTGCGGATCTTCTCCTCGATGTGCTCCGCCTCGTTGTGGGCCGGGATCAGCACCGTGACCGGCGGGGAGCCCGACGAGGGCACGGGCCCGGAGCTCGAGCGCCGGGGCACCAGCAGCATCACCAGCGGGTAGACGAGCCACGGCGCCACCACGAGGAGGGCGAGCGCGCTCACCACCAGGCTCGGCCAGAGCTCGCTCATCCTGGCTGTCCCAGCGCGCTCGCCCACGTGCGGAGCGTCTGTGCGCGCTGCCCCCATCCCTCGCCCGCCACCGTCGCTCGGCGCGCGGCTCGGCGCTCCGCGCTATCGGTCGTCGCCTCCTCTTCGAGCCAGCGCAGCACGTCCTCCGCCCCCTCGACCAGGCGCACCGGGCCCTCGAGCTCCACCGCGGCGGGCAGCGGGGTGCAGGCCGTGGGCCAACCGGCGGCGAGGTACTCCCGCAGCTTGAGGGGGTTCACCCCCTCGGTGCAGCGACCCCGGACGAAGGGCGCCCAGGCCGCACGCCAGTGGGCGGTGGCGGCCGGCAGCGCCTCGTAGGCCACGGCCTCGCGCAGCACGACGTTGTCCAGGGCACGCAAGGGCGCGAGATCGCCGGGTTCGACGCTCGAGGGCCCCAGCAGCTCGACGGTCCACCGGGGGGCTCGCTTGGCCACCTCGGCCACCAGATCGAGATCGATCCACGGGGCCAGCAGCCCGAAGAAGCCGAGCACCCGGCCCCCGGGCGGGACCACCGGGACCTCGGCGAAGTGCGCGACGTCCACTCCCTGGGGCAGGTAGCGCCCGCGATCCCCCCCGAGGCCCTCCGGGAGGAGGGGGCGGGCTGTGGCGACCAGGAGGTCCGCGCGCGCGAGGAGCTCGGCCTCGACCGCCTCGATGAGCTCGGCATCGACCCCCGGCAGCGCCCCGTAGTCGTCGAGCCGGAGGTAGATCACCGCCCGGAGGGGCAGGCCCTCCAGCATGCCCACGGCCACGGGGTTCGAGAGCAGGGCGACCGGGGCCTCGAGCCCGCGAGCGGCGAGAGCTGCCCGCACCTGAGCTCCGACGACACGACGGTTCAGCGGCCGGAGAAGGCCGTGCCACGGCAGGAAGCGGGGCTGGACGACCTCGACGCCCTCCGGCGGGCCGCCGCCGCTCGGCGCCCCACCGGTCGGGCTGGCCATCGCCCGGAGGCGCCCGGCCACCCTGCCGAGATCGCCGAGGGAGAGCCTGGGCGAGCGCATGCCTAGGGAGTTGATCCAGACCACCCGGTCGCCGGCCGGCAGGGCCCTCACCAGGTGCTGCGTCGTCGACGGGTGCACCCCCCAATCATCAGCGAAGACGAGCCAGTCCATCAGGCACGCCCGGCGGTGGCTGTGACCGCACTCCGATAGAGCGCCAGGGTCGCGTCCGCCCAGGCCTCGATCCCGTGGCGCCGGCGGACGCGCTCGCTGGCCTCCGGGGTCGCAGCCCGGAGCGACTCGAATCCCGTCACGAGCCGCTCGAGGGCCGAGGCCAGCGCTGCGGTGTCTCCCGCCGGAACCAGGAGTCCGTGGCCTCCGTCCTCCACCACCTCGACGACGCTACCCACGCGCGAGGCGACCACCACGAGGCCGGCGGCGATGCCCTCGAGCAGCGCGAGGGGCAGGCCCTCCCGGAGCGAAGGCAGCAGGAGGGCGTCGGAGGTCGCGAGGAAGGGGCGCACATCGTCATGCCAACCGTGAAGCCGCACACGCCCGTCGCTCCGCGCGCGCTGCTCGAGGCGGCCGCGCTCCGGGCCATCCCCGACGATGTCGACGGTCAGGGCCAGGCCGGGCACGCGGGACAGCGCCTCGAGCAGGAGGTCGATCCCCTTCTCGGGGCTCAGGCGCCCCAGGACTAGGGCCCGCAAGGGCTCGCCGGCGCCACGCGGCACGCGCTCGAGGGGACCCCGATCCACGAGGGCGTTGGTGATGACCTCCACCTTCGATGCTTCGATGCCTCGCCGTTTGAGCTCCTCCCGCCCGGCCTCGCCTACGACCACCACCCGGCGGACGGCGTCCCCCGCGTACAGCCCCTTGGCGAGCCACTCGTAGAGGCGGACCTTCCGGTCGTGGCGCGTGACCCCGTGGTGGTGGGCCACCAGGGGGACCGTGCCCCGGGCGGCCGCGCCGTAGAAGAGCGCCTTGTAGCCGTGGGCGTGGAGGATCGCCGGATCACGCGCCGCCAGGTGCTCCCTCAAGCGTCCGAGGGCCGAGGGATCGAGGCGTCCGCGGACCGGCAGCGGCATGGTGGGCACCCTGGCTGCGGCGGCGAAGGCGTGGCCGTGCTCTGGGGCGCGGCGCTCGAGGAGCACGACCAGCGAGACGTCGGCGCCCCGCTCGGCCTGGGCGGCGGTGCCCGCGAGGACGCAGCGCTCGGCGCCGGCCAGGGGCCCCGGTGCGATGAGGTGGACCGTCCTCATCGAGCGCTCCCCCGCGCGACCCGGCGCCAGATCTCGGCGTAGCCCGCCGCGCTCGCTTGCAGGCCGAAGCGTGCCGCCACCCGCTGCCGAGCCGTGCGGGCTCGCTCGGCGCGGAGCTCCGGAGCCAGCGCGAGGGCCCCAAGGGCGTCGGCCAGGGCCTCGTGATCGCCAGGATCGACCAGGGCATGGGCCTCACCCTCGAGCAGCTCGGGCAGGCCGCCGACCCGCGTCGCCACGGCCGGGATGCCGTGGGCCATGCCCTCCAGCACCGCGAGGGGCAGGCCCTCCCGCGTGCTCGACAGGGCCAGGACGTCGAAGGCCGGGTACAGGCCATCCACATCGGTGCGGGTGCCGAGCAGGTGCACGTGATCGGCGACGTCCCCCTGGCGCGCTGTGGCCTCGATGGCGCGTCGCTCGACGCCGTCGCCCACGAGGACCAGCTCCGCCTCGGGGACCTTCGCGCGAAGCCGAGCGAAGGCACGCAGCAGGGTGCGGTGGTCCTTCTCGGGAGCCAGGCGGCCCACACACCCGATCACGAAGGCATCGCGGGGAAGATCGAGCGACTCCCGTGCCGCCGAGCGGGTTCTCGGCCCCGCCGCCTCGGCCGGAATCCGGACCCCATTGTCCACGACGGTGGTGTCCTGCCCGAAGGCCTGCCGGCGCCAGTCCGCCACGGCCTCCGAGACCGCCACCAGGTGCGAGAGGCGGGGCATGGCGCGGGCGAGCGCG
>CAZEHU010000338.1:0-4395 GCA_964511605.1 uncultured Myxococcales bacterium | reverse complement strand
CCTCGGCGTGGACCGCCAGGGCTTTGTTCTGGCTGGGGGCGGACTTGCCGGTGTAGACGGTGATGATCAGGTCTTCGTCACCCATCGTCACGCCGACGATCGCGACCTCCGGGTCGACCGAGGGTTGCTCGGTCACCACGGCGTCGACGGGCACCATCAGGCTGATGCGGCCGACGTCCCTGCGCTCTTGGGTGGGTGCGGCCTCCGCCGACATCGCGGCGCAAGCGACGAGGGCGACCGCGGCGCCGAAGACAGAAGCTCCGAGACTTCCGAGGGTGGTAGGTGGCGCACTCCGCCTCACGGTCCACTCTCGTGCACGTAGCTCACCAGCCCTTCGAGGAAGGTGTCGTGGTATCGGAAGCCGAGGCGCTCGTAGATCCGCACCGCCTTCACGTTCCGCCGGCGCACGTTGAGCGCCAGGGTCCTCACACCTTCCCGCAGGAGCTGGGCTATCAAGTGGCTCGTACAGGCCGTCGAGAGACCCTGTCCGCGCCACCCCGGGTGGGTGACGATGTTGCCCAGGCACGCGATGCTGTGCTCTCGGCTGTAGACGTGGACGCCGGCCACGCTGACGAGCTTGCCGTCCACGCGGATGCCGTAGTAGTGCCCGCTACCGAGCTGCGAGGGTTCGAAGAAGCTCTCGTCGTAGTGGGCCTGTAGCCCCATGATGTCCCCGGTATCCCGGTGGCTCATGGGCTCGACCTCCCAGCGACTGCGCGGCGCTCCCCGGAACTCTTCGCCGGCCAGACCCATGCGCAGGGTGGGCACCAGGCTCGCGGTCCCGTAGTAGCGATCGAGCGCGGCGATGTGGTGGGGCGGTAGGTGCACCATTGTGCGCCCGGGCAGGTCCCGATGGAAGGTGTTGGCGATGTCCTCGATGGCGCCGCTCTGGCCGTAGGTGATGACCACCGGAAGGCTGAGCCCCTCGTAGACGAGCATCACGCCCTCGAGGGCCGACGCCGCGCCGGCGGCGTACCAGGTGCCCGCGTCCCGGTGGCCCGCCCCGAGCTCTCCGATCATGTAGGCGCAGTCGATGGGATCCCGCCGGAGCAGGGTCATCAGCTCATCCGCCGCGCTCACCCGCCGTGGGGCCGCCGCGTCCGCGGACGCAGCCTCTCGCTCGGCGATGAGCTCGCCGGGATCGATCGGAGGGGGAGTTGCCAAAGCGGCCGGCTTATACCCGGCGTAGCCTAGGCCTGTCGAGCCGGAGGATCACGGAGGAGCCGCCACCTCTCCGGCCGCAGGATCCCGAGAGCAGCGAGCCGCTCCCGCGCCTCGTCGCCTGCGGGAGCACAGCCGGCCGCGAGCGCCGCTGCGACCTCCGCCTCCACCTCGACGAGGTCCACCTCCCCATCGGCCGCTCGCCGGACGACGAGGTACAGTGGCTGGTCGAGCCGGTCGCGCCCGGCGCCCAGGACATCGTGGTGCAGCTCGAGCACCTCGATCTCCGCGGAGGGGACCAGTCCTCCCTCCCCCTGCGCGACACCCAGCGTCGCTCCAGCAGGATCGCAGGGAGCTGCATGTACCAGGGCCGCCTCGAGGGATGCACGATCCGCGGCCGCGCCGGGCCGCTCCCTGGCCATCCAGCGCGCGAAGCGCCGTCCGAGGGGTGCCCGCTCGAAGGGATCTTCCGCCACGAAGCGCGCCACCACCTGGACCTCGTCGGCGCCCAGGAGATCGAGCGCCCCGGGACAGGCGGTCTCGAGGCCCTGGCCGATCTGCGCCACTGAGCGCCCCTCTCCTCGGCCGAGGTCGTATCCGACCGCGAGCACATCGTCGGCGTCGGGCAGGTCCTCGGCCTCCGACAGCGCACGATAGCCCGCCGCCACCTCGGACACCTCGGCACCGAGCTCCAGCTCCTCGATGAGCGCGTCGAGGGAGCTCCGACCCTCGCGGGCCTCCGTGATCAGCGTGCGCGCATGGAGCAACCTCCAGCCCAGGTCTTGACGCACCCGCCGCTCCGCGCTCCCGGCCAGGGGATCCGCCTCGGCTTGCCCCAGCAGGTGCGCCTGCACCTCAAGCGCTCTGTCCACGAGGCCATCGAGCTCGCGATTCCAGCCCTGTCCCTCGCGAAAGAAGCCGGTGATCCAGCGCTCGAAGGCCTCCGAGTCGAGGCGGGGACCGTGGGCCGCGGCGTAGGCCAGCCCATCACTCGACAGGTCCAGGGTCGCCAGCCTGTGGGGGATCGGTCGCCCGAGCCTCAGCGATCGCTCCACCCGCGCGAGCTCCCTGTCGAGGAAGGCTCGCCCCCCCTCGTGATCGGGCTCCTCCTGATCGTGGAAGTACCAGAGCGCCACGGGCAGCGCCTCGGCGACCCGCGCCGCGAGTGCGTGGAAGAGCGGCGCCGCGTCGGGCCGCCACGCGAAGCCCACCACCCCGTGGCAGAGCTCGTGGGCCGTCCACTTCGGATCGTGGCCCGCGTGCAGGCTGCCGAGGAGCAGGTCGTGCCGAAACCCCTGGTACTTCGACTCCGGCAGGGAGCCGGCCTCCCATCGGGGCGCCTCGCCGAGATCGGGTCGCCCCTTCGACGTCCACGCCTCGGGCAGGGGCAGGCGGACCCGATGCTCGAAGTGGAACATCCTGAGCCCGCTGGCTCGAGCGAGGGCTCCGATCCGCGACGCGGCCGGGCTGCTCTCGAGGTCCTGGGGCGGAGCCCCGACCATGCTCCAGTTCGCTCCACTCACGGCCCGCACGCTACCACGGAGCCCGGCCTGGCTCCCCCGGTCAACCCATCGATGGGCGGGGGCAGCCGCAGTTGTGGTAGCGAGGGCCATGGTCGATCGATATCAGAGCGTCTTCCGTGCGGGCCTCTTCGAGGGGGAGGTCCACCTGATCACCGGCGGCGGCACCGGCATCGGCCGCTGCATCGCCCATGAGCTCGCCCACCTCGGCGCGACGGTCGTGCTCACCGCCCGGCGCGAGGAGCCCCTCGTCCGCACCCGCGCCGAGATCGAAGAGAGCGGTGGCCGCGCCTCGATCCACACCTGCGACATCCGCGACGACGACGCCGTCGACCGTACCATCGCTACGATTCTCGAGGAGCACGGTCGCCTCGATGGCCTCGTGAACAACGCCGGCGGCCAGTTCGCCTCCCCGGCCGAAGCGATCCGCCCGAAGGGCTGGCGTGCCGTGGTGGATACAAACCTCAGCGGCACCTGGTTCATGTGCCAGGCGGCCGTCCGCCACGCGATGGGGCGCTCGGGCGGGAGCATCGTCAGCGTCGTCGCCGATATGTGGAACGGCTTCCCCGGCATGGCCCACACCGGCGCGGCCCGGGCCGGGGTGGTGAACCTCACCAAGACCCTGGGGGTGGAGTGGGCGCCGAAGGGAGTCCGGGTGAACGCCGTCGCTCCTGGCTTTGTGCTCTCGAGCGGCCTGAGCACCTACCCGGAGCCCGTTCAGCGCCTCGCGGCCTCGATCATGCCCAAGAACCCCAGCGCCCGGATCGGCACCGAGGCCGAGGTCTCCGCCGCGGTGGTCTTCCTGCTGAGCCCCGCTGCGGCCTACATCACCGGGGAGACGATCCGCGTGGACGGGGCCGCTTCCCTGCTCAAGCAGCCCCTCGTCCCCCTGGTGCCGCACCGTCGCCTGCCTCCCTTCGAGGGGTTCCACCTCGCCGCCGAGGTGCCTCCCGCCTTCCGGGAGGCTTCCGGATCCACGTCCACCTCCGCCGGCGCCGCGGAGGACAAGAGCGAACGATGAGCTCGGGCCTCGCCAAGGGGCTGCGCCGCGCCCTCGGCGCCCTCCTCCTGCTCACCGTGGGCGCCTGGATCGTGCCCAACGCCTGGGTCCTCCTCGAGGCCTCCGATCACGTCTTCGAGGCCGTAGAGGACGTGCCCGCCCGGGAGGTCGCGCTTGTGCTCGGCGCCTCGGTCCGTGGCGACGGCACGCCCTCCGCCGTCGTGGAGGATCGCCTCGAAGCCGCCCTGGAGCTCTACCGCAGCGGCAAGGTCCAGCGCATCCTCGTCTCGGGCGCCGATCACGGCCGCCACTACGACGAGGCCAGCACCATGAGCCGCTGGCTGGTCCGGGAGCGGGTGCCGGCCGCGGACGTCCTGTCCGACGGCCTCGGCCTCCGCACCCTGGACTCGGTCGTGCGTGCTCGGAGCGTCTACGGTGTGCGCAGCGCTGCGATCTGCACCCAGGACTTCCACGTGGGGCGGGCCGTCTTCCTCGCACGCCGCGCCGGCCTCGACGCCGTCGGGCTGGTCAGCGATCGTCGCGAGTACGACGATCGGGTGCGCGCGTGGCTGCGAGAGTCCCTCGCGCGGCCGCTCGCGCTCCTCGACGCCCTCTCCCTCCCGCCCTCCCCATCGCCCTCGCCTCCCTGATGTCCTCTCTCTAGGAGGCTGTCGGAGTAATCGCAGTCCAGCACTCCTGGTGCCTTGCGCGGGG
>CAZEHU010000337.1:0-4397 GCA_964511605.1 uncultured Myxococcales bacterium | reverse complement strand
GATCGAGGATCTCCCCCAAGCGCGTCTCTACCTCGGCTCTCGGGAAGCGCGCGCGGGCCAGGCGTACGAAGAGGGCGTGGTGTCGCGCCTCCGCGCGGGCCAGATCCCTGTAGAAGGTCCGGAGCTCTTTGTCCTCCAGGCCCTCACCCAAGAGCTGAAAGCGCTCGCAGCCCCGGGCCTCGACGACGCCGAAGGTGAGCAGGCGGTCGAGCAGGTACTCGCCCTGATCGCGCTTTCGGAGGTGGGGCCGCAGGGCGCCCATGTAGGGATCCGGCTTGTCCCAGCCCAGGTGGGCGCTACGCGACACCAGCAGCCGGTGGACCTGGCCGAAGTGCGCGATCTCTTCCCGCGCCAGCTCCACCATCTCCTGCACCAGCTCGGGCCAGGTGGGGTTGTGGGCCGCCAGGGTGGAGGCCGCCTGGGCCACCTTCCGCTCGGCGTGGGCGTGGTCCTGGAGGAAGGCCACCAGATCGGCCCGCACGGCCTCGACCCATCCCGGCGGCGTCTCGTAGCGCAGGCCCAGCATGGCGCCCCTCTACCACAGGGCACGGGAGGGTCCGATCGATCTCCCCACGCCGCCCCAACGCCGCCCCCAACGCCCCCTTCATGTAGATCGCGCGCGCAGCGCGGGTGGACCCTCCCCCACCCACCCTCCTATGACGTCGGCGGGCGAGATCGTTGCGCGATTTCTCCGGCGGAGGGGGGCGAAAGCGAGATCAGTCGGCCTGCTCCCTTCGCCGGGCGCGAGCGGTGAATCCCAGGGCGAGGGCGAGCGCGAGCAGCAGGGAAGGCACCGCGCTGGTGGTGCCGGCTCCCGAGCAGCCGCCGGCGGGCTCGCTGACCGCCGGCTCGTCCGTCTCGAGGTCGGGCATGTCGAGGCCGGGGGGGGGGCTGTCGCCCAGGTAGCCGACGCCGGCGGTCACGCGCGGCTCGGGGCGCCACGGCTCCGTGCCGGGGATATCGCCAGACTCGGGGGGCAGCTCGGCCTCCGGGTCCTCGGGATCGAGGGCGACGGCGTCCGTGACGCGGAAGTGGCGGCCGAAGTGCTCGAAGCGCACCTGGGTTCCGAGGGAGAGGAAAGCGTGGACGTCCAGCTCGGCCTCGTCCTCCACCAGCTCCCACCAGGCCTCCGAGAAGAGGTGGAGATCGGTCCAGCTCGGGCTCTCCGGCAGGCTGGTATCGGTGTAGGCGTCGTCCTGCAGGGGCAGGGTGCGATCCCACGCATAGCGAACGCGCGCCTGCATCGGCTGGCCATCGGCGCCGGGCACGCCAGCGTCCCCGCCCCCGCCGCCGTAGCTATCCGCGCGGGACTCGCCGTCGAGGCTCGCGGAGGTCTCCACGGCCTTCGAGCCGGCGGTGTCGAGGGGGACGGCGCTGTAGCTCATCTCCGAGTCGCCTTCCTCGTCCACGGCGAACTTGGTGAAGTCGGTCTCGATGCCCCAGCGGCCGGCGACCTCGAGGACCCCGGGCACCACCTCGTCGCCCACCAGGCCGAGCTTGAGGTCGTGCAGGACGTGGCCCACGTGGCGCGTGGCCCAGAGGCGCGGCGCCCAGCCCTCGGCCAGGGCCAGCTTGGGCAGCTCGAGCTCGTACCAGTGGGACTCGACGCCGCCGTCCCGCAGTCCCTCGAGCGCCGCGTAAGCCGCGCCCGGCGAGGCGTAGCGCGCCACGACCAGGGCGGTCTGGCCGGCGTACAGGTCGGGCAGCTCGGCCGGGTACGCGTCGAACGCCCCGAAGGCCGACAGGTCCAGGGTCGGCGACGCCAGTACGGGCGAGGCCACCCGCTCGAAGAAGGACTCGATGGCCAGCGCGACGCTGGAGCCGGGCATGATGTACGTGGCCTCGCCGCCCGTCTCCTTGGCGAGCTGATCGAGGAGCACCGTGTTCACGTCCCAGCCTACGCCGAAGGTGAAGATGCGGGCGCCGAGCTCCTCGTGCGCCCGGGCGATGTCCAGGAGGGCCTCGGTGCTCTGGGCGCCCTCGGTGGGCAGGCCGTCGGTGATGAGCACGACGTAGCGCGGGTGGCCCACGGTCTGGGGCAGGGTGTCGAAGCCCAGCTCCAGGGCCGCGCCGATGTTGGTGCCCCCATCGGCGACGGTCGCGTCCACGAAGTCGGAGAGCTCCTCGATCGTCGCGGCCGTCGCTGCCACGGCCTCCTCTGTCGCCGTGATGGCGGTCGCGGCGTAGGTCACCACCGCGACGTGATCCTGCGGGCGCAGGCCCTCGAGCACGGCCACCAGGGCCTCCTGGGCCTGCTGGATCTTCTCGCCCTCCATCGAGCCGGAGCGATCGAGCGCGATGACGATGTCGCGGGGCTGGACGTCCTCGTCCGAGGGCTCCGGCGTCGCCGAGAGCAGCGCCGCCACGAAGCCCCCCTCCTCGGGCCCGTAGCGGAAGGGCAGCACGTCGAGCCGGATCGGCTCGTCGCCCGTGGACAGCAGCACCTCGGTCGGTAGCGAGGCGTCGCGGCTCCACGTGGTCACCGAGCCGGTGACCGTGTGGGCATCCTGGCGGACCAGCTTCAGCCCGTCGAAGGGAGCGAAGAGCGCGCGCAGCGGGGCCTCCGTGGTCGCCTCCACGAAGAGGCTCGAGCTGCCCTTGGTGCTGCGGCTCCAGTCCGCCGGCAGCTCGAGGCCCTTCAGCGTGCCCCGGGGGCTGTGGGGCACGTCGCAGCGGAGGGTGATCCGCGGCGACCAGCTACCCTCGACCACCTCCATGGGCCCGATCACCAGCATCGGCGTCCCCCACCCGGCCAGGGGCGCGGGATCGTGGAGCTCCTCCGCGAGCTCCCGGCGGAGGGCATCGGCCTCCGCGACCTCGTGGTAGAGCGCTCCCTGAGACACACCATCGATCATGACCTCGTGGAGCTCCACGTCCGGGCCCGGCGGCAGATCGTGGTAGACGGTCAGCGCCACGCTCGCGCTCTGCGTGTCGGCGAAGGCGGCGCCGAGCTGCGCCAGATCCCAGGGGATCTCGTAATTCCTGGCGTCCTCGACGCGGGTCTCCGCGTCGTCCATCAGGAGGACCAGGTCCAGGTCCACCACATCGGTCAGCCCGGCGGCCCCGGTCCCATCCCGTACGATGGCGCCCCCGGCGTGGGCCACGGAGGGCAAGGCGAGGAGGGCGGTCAGGAGGAGCGGGAGGCTCCGTAGGGCGGGCGAGGGGTGGTGCACGATGTGCCTCCAGACGGGTGACGGTCGGAGGAGTCCACCAGCAAGGGGCGTGCCACGATCAGGAGGAGCAGGATCCCGAGGGAGACGGGGGCCGGAGCCGTGGGGCCGCCGCCGCATCCCCCTCCTCCCCCGGATCCGCCGGTGCCCGAGCCGACGAAGCCATCGCTCTCAGCGTTCAGGGACGGGGGATCGGCGGCCCCCGGCGCGGCCGGCGCCGCGTCCTCGATCGGGCCGAGATCGTCCGGCTCCACGTTCGGCCCTGTCCCCGACCCCGCGCCGCCGCCGTCCGGCCCTGCGGGCTCGGAGACCAGCTCGGCGAGCGTTGGCTCCTCGCCCACCTCGGCCATCGACGACGTCGCCTCCGCGACGTCGCCCGGTTCGGAGTCGGGAACCTCCGCGTTCTCCGCCCCCTCCGCCCCCGGTGGGGGCCCGAGGGCGTGTAGCAGGATCTTCACACTCTGTTGTGAGTCTGCCACCACAACCTCGCTCGCGAAGCCCGCCGCGGAGGCGCTGAAGCTGTGCTCGCCTGGCTCCAGCGCCACCCCGAAGGCCCCCCCCGGGCCCGTCGCCACCTCGAGCACCCCATCGACGAGCACCAGGGCCTCAGCGCCCTCCTTCTGATTGGGGTGGATCACGAAGCCGGTGGTGGCCTCGGGGGCCGGCGAGGGCAGGTAGGGCGCATAGCCCGCCTCCAGCGGCGCGCGGAAAAAGGGCGCGGTCGTCGTCATCGCGTAGGTCCAGAGGTCCGGGCCGAGGAAGGGCAGGGCGGCCCCCTGTCGCCGGAGCTGGAGGCGATCGGCCCCGGGAGCCCCCACCTCGAGCACGGTCCGCTCGGGCCCCTCGCCGACGAGCGCGTCGACGCTGGCGACCACCTCCTCCCCCAACAGCGCCTCGAGGACGACGAGGACCTCCTCCCCGTGCATGGCATAGAGCTCCGCGCGGGCCACGCCCGCTTCGAGGCTCAAGCCCCAGACGAAGACCCTCGCTTCGTGGTCGAAGGTCTCCGCTGCGCTGAGGGCCAGGCCCTGCAGGACGCTGTGCACGATGGGCGGGCCGGCCCACCAGGGCCAGGCCTCCCAGCCCTCGTCCGCCAGCACCACGGAGCCCAGCCCGGCGAAGCCCTCCGCCTCCCACGCAGCGAAGTAGGCTGGCGGATCCGCCCCGACCGGGTGGGCCTCGAGGCGGGCCATCTCCCAGGGATCCGGCTCGAGCTCGAGGCTCGGT
>CAZEHU010000336.1:0-4409 GCA_964511605.1 uncultured Myxococcales bacterium | reverse complement strand
CTCGATCTCGCCGGCGTCGCCGCCGGCCACTTCGCCGGCTTCTTCGAGGCCCACCTGAGCCCTTGGGATCTCGCAGCGGGCGTCGCGCTCGTGCGAGAAGCCGGGGGCCAGGTGAGCGCCTGGGGCGGAGGTCCCTTCACCGGCCTCGGCGAGGGCGGCGGCTCGATCATCGCGTCGAACGGCAGGCTCCACGCGGAGCTCGTGGCCCTGGTCGGTGGTGGTGCGGGCTGAGGCGCCACGGGCTTGGGGGATCGCGGCGCTGCTGCCGATCGCCCTCGGGCTCTGCCTCATCGGCGGCTGCGCCCGCGATCCCGCCGTGGTGGCCTGGGTCGGACAGTGGGAGGCGCTGAGCTGGCAGCTCGATCGGGATCGCCTCAGCGCCGAGCACGGCGCCCATGCCCTGCGTGTGCTCGAGCAGACCGCACCGACCCTGGTGGATCGCGACACGGTACGGCTCCGCCTCGCCCGCCTCTTGAGAGGGGCCGGACGCCGCGCACAAGCCTTCCGCGTCTGGACCGAGGTCGCCCAGGACGCCCACCTCCGCCGGGATCGGGCTCGAGCCCACTACGAGCGCGCCATGATGGCCTGGAGCGAGGCCACCCGGCCCGGTCGAACCCCCGCGGCTCAGGGCGCGGCTCAGGGCGCGGCTCACCTCCGCCCGACCATCGCGCTGATGCGGCGGATCGTGGAGACCTACCCGGACCTCTGGCCTGGGGCCCGGGCGCTCCAGCACCTCGAGTCCCTCGCCGCTTCCCCGCCCCTCCTGCACGACCACCTCTTGTGGACCCGGGCCACCTACCCGCGCCTCCGTGAGACCTCGCTCGGCGACAACCTCGCTTATCATGCAGCCAGAACCGCCTACCGGATCTGGCGAGCCACGGGCGAGCCCTATTGGGCCGAGGTCGCCGAGCTGCTCTATGGGCGCCTCGATCGGGATCATCATCGCGTGGGCCTCTGGGAGCGGGGGTTGTGGGAGCTCGCCTGGCTCTACCACCACCAGGGGCGCCACGAGGAGGCGATCGAGGCCCTGATGTGGATGCAGCAGTATCGGGAGCCGAGCTTCTTCATCGGATCCTACGAGTCGAACCTCTACGTCCTCGGGTTGGCGCAGATCGGACGCACCCGTCTCGTCCACCTCGGGGACCCTGCGGGTGCCGCGGAGGCCTATCGCCACATGCGCGGTCAATTCCCCCGCAGCCGGCACGTGCACTACGCCAGCTTCTACCTCGGCTGCGCTTCGCTGCGCGCCGGTCGGCCGGCGCAGGCGGGGCGGGTCTTCGCGGCCCTCGAGGCGTTGGAGCCAGAGAGCCGCTGGGTCCGGAAGATCCCGGAGGCGCTGGCGGGGCCTCACGGGGCGATCTGCGACCCCGAGCCCATCGAGGAGGAGCCTTGAACGTGCCTCGTCTCGAGGCCCGAGGGCTCACCAAGCGCTTCGGCGGTCGCACGATCCTCGAGGGTCTCGACCTCGAGATCCACGGGGGCGAGGTGGTGGGCGTCGTGGGCCCCGGCGGCCACGGCAAGAGCGTGCTGCTCAAGCACCTGCCGGCCCTGATGCGTCCTGACTCCGGGGAGGTGCGGGTCGACGGGGAGCGGCTGGGAGGGCTCGGCCCCCGAGGCCTCGCCGCGGTCCGCAATCGCTTCGGCTACCTCTTCCAGAACTACGCCTTGTTCGACTCGATGAGCGTAGAGGATAACGTGGGCTTCCCCTTGAGGCAGCTCGGCGTCGCGCCCGAGGAGATCGCGCGTCGCGTGGCGGCGCGCCTCGCCGAGGTCAGCCTCGGCCATGCCGCCCTCCAGCTACCGAGCGAGCTGTCCGGGGGCATGAAGAAGAGGGTGGGCCTCGCCCGCGCCACCATCGCCGAGCCGCCGCTCCTCCTGTACGACGATCCCACGGCCGGACTCGATCCGGTGACCTCCTCGAAGATCTTCCAGCTCATCGCCGACCTGCATCCGGAAGCGGATGGCGGCGTGAGCGTGGTGGTGGGCCACGACCTCGATCGCATGAAGGCGATCTGCCGGCGCTGGATCATGGTCTACGAGGGTCAGGTGATCTTCGATGGGGCGCTGAGCGACCTCGACCGGGCACCGGACCTCGCGCGGCGCTACTTCGAGGGGACGGCGTGAGGCCGCTCAGTACGCTCCTCGCTGTCGCGGCGGGGCCAGCGCGCGAGGTGGCGAGCCGGCTCTTCGGTCGTATCGGCGCAGGGTACCTCCAGATCGCGACGGTCACCGGCGGCGTGACCACCCTCTTCGCCCGCACCCTGCGAGCGCTCGTGCCGCCGCGCTTCGACGGCGAGGAGACCTGGCGCAACCTCTACGATGTGGGCGTCCGCAGCTTCCCCATCGTCGCGATGACCGCGATCTTCACGGGCGCGATCATGGTGATCCAGACCGCGTTCTACGTGAAGAAGACCGGGGCAACCTCGCTCGTGGGCTATGGGGTCGGCTTCAGCGTCTTCGCGGAGATCGGTCCGATCCTGGTGGGGCTGATGTTCAGTGGGCGGGTCGGCGCGAACAACACGGCGCGCCTCGGCACGATGGTGGTCACCGAGCAGGTCGACGCCCTCCGTGCCCTCGCTATCGACCCCCTCCAATACCTGGTGGTGCCGCGCTTCTTGGCCATGATGATCATGCTCGGGCTCTTGATGGTGCTCGGGGATCTCTTCGCTATCATCGGCGCGGCGGTGACCAGCCAGGTCCTCCTGGGGCTGCCCTGGGAGGTGCTGGTCCAGGACCTGGTCGCCAGCCACCTCCTCGACGAGTTCATGCTCGGGGTCGTCAAGTCTCTGTTCTTCGGGGCGTCGATCTCCTGCATCTCGTGCTGGTATGGCCTCGCGGTCAGCGGAGGGGCCACCGGGGTCGGGCGCGCGGTCAACCAGTCGGTGGTGGCCAACGCCACCGCCATCTTCGTCATCGACTTCCTCGTCGGCTACGCCTACGCGTCCGGGGGGATCGGCGGATGATGCGGGCGCTCCTCGCGGCGGCCGGCCGACCCCTCATCGAGGGCACCCGGGAGGGCCTCGCGCTCGGCACGACGGCGCTCCAGACCTACGGGGCGATGCTCCGCGGCGACATCGCCTGGCGTCAGGTGCTCTTCTACGAGAACGCCATCGGGGTGGAGTCCCTGCTCTTCATCACAGTGACCCTGGGTTTCCTCGGCCTCATCACCGTCTTCCAGGTGGGGGCCCAGATGGCCCAGCTCCTGCCGGACTACTCGATGCTGGGCGCCGCCTTCCTGCAGATGATGGTGCGGGAGTTCGCCCCCACCATCGTCGCCCTGATGGTCGCGACCCGGGTGGGCAGCGGCATCGCCGCGGAGCTGGGCTCCATGACGGTCACCGAGCAGGTGGACGCGATGCGCATGAGCAACGCCGACCCCATCGTCCACCTGGTCGTGCCGCGGACCGTGGCGTGCACCGTGATGGTGCTGATGCTGAGCATCTACGGGACCGTGGTGGCCACCACGACCGGCATGGTGATGGGGGAGGCCGCCTTCGGCATCAACTATCGCACCTTCCTGAGCCTGCGCCTCGTCGTGGGCTCGGACCTCATCGTGGGCTGCTCGAAGGCCCTCGCTTATGGGCTCGCCATCCCCGTGATCGCGGCCCACGCGGGCCTCAGCGCCACGGGGGGGTCGGCGGGGGTCGGGTGGGCGACCACCCGTGCCGTGGTCAACGCCAGCTTCGCGGTGGTCGTGCTCGACTTCCTCTTGAGCGGCATCGGCTTCCTGGTCTTCGGATGATCGAGTTCATCGAGGTCGCCAAGAGCTTCGGGCCCAAGGTGGTCCTCCGGGGGGTGACCCTCTCGGTGGACTCCGGGCAGGTGCTCTTCATCATCGGCGCCTCCGGCACCGGCAAGAGCGTGCTCGTCAAGCACCTCATCGGCCTCCTCCGTGCGGACAGCGGGCGCATCCTGCTCGATGGCCAGGACGTGACCCGGCTCGGGGAAAGGGAGCTCTACGCGGTGCGCAAGCGCTGCGCGATGGTCTTCCAGAACTCGACCCTCTTCGACTCGATGAGCCTCGTCGACAACGTCGCGCTGCCCCTGCGAAAGCACCAGCGGCTGTCGAAGCAGGCCGCCCGCACGCGGGCCCTCGAGCTCCTCGAGCTCGTCGACATGCACGGCCACGCCGAGGCCCTGCCCGGGGACATCGGCGATGGCCTCCAGAAGCGTGTGGCCATCGCCCGGGCGCTGACCCTGGATCCCGAGTACATGATCTTCGACGAACCCACGACCGGCCTCGACCCCATGGCCGCCGCCAACGTGGACGATCTCATCCGCAGCCTGCGGGCCGACGCCGGCGTCACCTCGATCGTGGTCAGCCACGACCTCCGCAGCATCGTCAGCGGCGCCGACCGGATCGCGATTATCTACCAGGGCACCGTGCGCCTCGACGTCAGCCCGGAGAC
>CAZEHU010000335.1:0-4416 GCA_964511605.1 uncultured Myxococcales bacterium | reverse complement strand
GACTCGGACTTGGAGGCGTCCACCTCCAGGAGAGCCTCCACCTGGCGGGCGAGCTCCTCGAGGCGCTCCCCGAGCGCCCGCCGGGCGCCGCGCTGGCTGGCCTCGGCACGGTGGGCGAGGAGCTCCACGTCGAAAGCGGGGCCGCTCGCGAGCAGGGGGGTCTCGGGGCCGAGGGCCACCACCACCTCGGCGAGGCTCTTGCGAAGGCTCTCGGCATGCTCGCCCTCGAGTCGGAGGTCGCGGAGCATCGCCTCACCGATAGCGAGGAGCTCCTCGGCGCTGCCTTCGTGATCTGGGCGCTCGGCGAGGGCGGCGCGCGCGCCGGCCTCGAGGCGGCGGAGGTTGTCCACCAGCACGCGGTGATCTCCCTTCAGGGCGCCGGACGCCTCCTCGAGGGCGTCGGCGAGCGAGCGCGGTGCGCCCTGATCGGGGAGGAGGATCGGGAGATCGGTGCGCAGCCGCTCCGGGCTGCGGAAGGGCCAGAGCAGGGTGGGCAGCGCGCCCTCGGGCAGGGGCTCGAGGGCCCCGGCCTCTCCTGTGTGCAGGAAGACGCGGGCGTCGTGGAGGGGGTCGGAGCTCACACCGCGAACCTGTCGAGCTCCGCAGCGAGGCCCTCGAGCTTCTCCGCCTGGCTCATGCCGAGGCCTTGCTCTGTGAAGCCCTCGTACAAGGGACGAGTGGGGTCGCAGTAGAGGAGGCCGATGGCCAGCTTGTCCTGGCGCTCGGCGAGCTCGCGGGCGGCGGTCATCTCGCCGGGATCGTGCTGGACTACGTTCTTGAAGGTGCGCCGGAGGCTGTCGTCCAGCGGAACGCCACCCTCGCCCTCCACGAGGAGGATGTTGTTCGGGTCCTTCTGCCAGTGGTCGAAGACGCCCGGCGTATAGGTCGGGCAGCGCTGCATGATGCGCACGAAAGAGGTGCCCTTGTGCTCGTACGCGCGCTTGAGGGTCGCGTAGAGGTGGGGCGGGCTCCAGTCGACGGTCTGGGCGACGAAAGAGACGTTGGTGAAGCCGAGCGTCGCCACGGTGGGATTCAGCGCTGGCAGCCACGCCCCTCGGGGGTGGGTATTCGTCGCCAGGCCCTGGGGCGTAGTGGGGGAGGTCTGCTTCTTCGTCAGGCCGTAGACGGCGTTGTCGAAGAGCATGACCGTCAGGTCCATGTTGTAGCGGATGGCGTGCACCCAGTGGCCCGCGCCGATCGAGCAGCAGTCGCCATCGCCGGTGGCGACCCAGACGGTGAGGTCTGGTCGGCGGGCCTTCACCCCACACGCGACGGGCAGGGCGCGGCCGTGCAGGCCGTGGAAGCCATACGTGCCCATGTAGTGGGGGAAGCGGCTCGAACAGCCGATACCGCTCACCGCCACCACCGACTCGGTGGCTAGCTGCTCGTCGCGGCAGATGCGCTGCACGGCGGTGAGCACGGCGAAGTCTCCGCACGAGGGGCACCAGCGTGCAACGCCGCCAGCGTAGTCCTCGAGGGTGAAGTAGCGGGGCGGGAGGTCCAGGGACCAGTCGGGCTTGAGGCCGAGCATCAGGACTCCCCTCTGGATTCGGAAACGCGGGCCCCGGGCCCGCTGGTGGGGAGGCGCGTGTGGATCGCCCGGGCTACCTCCGCGGGGCCGAGGGGTTGGCCGTGGACGACCGACCAGCAGTCGACGTCCACCAGGGTCTCGGCGCGCAGGAGTTGGGCGAGCTGGGAACGACGGCGCGTCGCCCCTGCCGTGATCTGGGGTGCGTCGAGCTCATCGCTGTAGTTGATCTCGATGGTCATCACCCGCCGGAAGCGAGCGAAGATCTCCGCGAGGCCGGGCTCCATCGGGCTGAGGAAGCGCAGGTGGAGCGAGGAGACCGCGTGTCCATCGGCCTGCAGACGCTCGACCGCTTCCTCGATGGCGCCGAGGGTCGAGCCCCAGCCCACGATGAGGAGCTCGCCCTCGGGCTCGCCGAGGATCGCCGGGGGCTTGAGCGAGCTCTGCAGGGCGCCGAGCTTGCGGCTGCGCACATCGCAGCCGAGCTGGTTGCTCTCGGGATCGTAGGCGACCTTGCTGGCCGCGGTGTGCGCGAGCCCTGTGAGCACGTACTCGCCGCCGGCCTGGCCCGGCACTGGGCGGGGGCTCAGGCCGGTGTCCGGGTCCCATGCGTAGGGCTCGACCCCTTCCTGCCACGGGCTCAGGTCCACGGGCGGCGAGAGCCACGCCTCCTCCGGGTTCGGGCGCGGGAAGGGCGCCACCCCGGTGGCCAGGTTGGCGTCCGTGAGCACGATGGCCGGCGTGCGGAAGGCCTCCGCGAGCTTGCGTGCGGTCACCACGAAGTGGAAGCACTCCTCGATAGTGGCCGCTGCGAGCACCACCTTGGGCGCGTCCCCCGGGGTGCCGAAGAGCGTAGCCAGCAGGTCGCCCTGCTCGACCTTGGTGGGCAGGCCCGTCGAGGGCCCGCCGCGCTGGACGAGCCCGATCACGAGGGGGACCTCCGCCATCACTGCGAGGCCGAGGAACTCGGTCTTGAGCGCGAGCCCGGGGCCGGAGGTGATGGTGCAGGCCGTGCGGCCGGCGTAGCTGGCCCCGATGGCGAAGCCGATGGCCGCGATCTCGTCCTCCGCCTGGTGCACCACCCCACCGACCCTCTCGATGGCCTCGGCCAGGTAGTGGCTGGCCGAGGTGGCGGGGGTGATCGGGTACATCGAGACCATCTCGATGCCCGCGGCCATGACGCCCAGGCCCATCGCCTGGTTGCCGTTCATCACCACCATCGGAGGTGCGTCGACCCGCGCAGGGACGTGCAGCCGGAGCGAGACGTTCTCCGCCGCCCATGCGTAGCCGCCCTTCAGGAGGGCCAGGTTGATGTCGACGACGGGCTGGCCTTTGCGGCCAAAGACGATGGCCACCTCCTCGGCCGCCGCCTCGAGGTCGCGCCCGTAGATCTGGCAGAGCACACCGAGCGCGAACATATTCTTGCCGACGCGTGGCCTCTCTGTGAAGGGACGGCAGAGCTCCTCGAGGTTCATCGAGACCACGCGGAAGCCCTCGGCCTCGAAGAGCTCGAGCGCCTCGGCGTAGGCCCTCTTGATCTCCGGTACGGGGCTCTCGGCGAAGCTCTCCTCGAGCAGGATCGTCGTGCCTGGCCGGTAGGCATTCTGCTTGATGCGTCCGTAGAGCACCTGCTCGTTGAAGGCGATCACCACGTCGGCCTGATCGCCCATATTGGTGACGGGACGATCCCCGAGGCGGACGCGGATCCCGCTCGCCCCGGCGCGGGAGCGCGCGGGGGGCTTGATCTCGGCAGGGATGATCTCGACGGTCCAGACGCCGTTGCCCATGCGGGCGCTCACGGCGGCGAAGATCTGGCCACACTTCTGGGCTCCCTCCCCGGAGTCGCTGACGATCTCCACGACGTGGTCGTGGACGAGCTCGCGCTCCGAGACGGGAGGCACCGAGGCCTCCGGCGTGGCGGCCATCAGTCGCCGACGCCGATGTCGAGGTTGACCGAGTCCTGGATCAGCTCCGTCTCACGCGACTCGTGATCCCGGAGCTTGTCCGCCAGCGAGTGGGTCGCTTCGATGCAGCCCGAGACCTGTGCCCGGATCTGCCTGGCGGTGGCGAGCAGGGCAGAGTGCTCCGAGAGCACGTGATCGAGGGCCGGGCCGAGGCGGGGGGTGTCTTCGATCATCTCGCGCAGACCGTGGGGGCCCTCCTCGAACGCGAAGTGGCCCTCGAGGAATCCCACGAGGTCATCGAGGAAGCTCAGCTCATCGACCAGCCAGGGTCCATCATCTAGCACGTCCAACAGCCTCAAGAGGCGCTGGTGCTCGTTGATCGGATCCTGGGACTCACCGGCGCCGACGGCGACGGCTTCGGGTTCCGGGCTTGTGGACATTGGAAACGCTCTCCGATGGTCGGCGTGAGCGGCCCCCCCTCGCCTGTGGGAATCTGCACTCGTACCAGGCCAAGGGCAAGGGCCATTTGGGGGGATCGGGATACGGGGATTGTGACGGAGAGCTCGCCCCTTGCGGGCTGTGCTCAGGACGCGAGCGACTGGAGCATCCGGACGTGCTCGCGCTCCTCCGCGAGGAGGCGCTCGGCGGACGCACGCCCCTCCCCGCCGGTGGCCAGCTCTGCCACCCGCTCGAGGAGCGCGATGGCGGCCTCCTCGAGGTCGAGGGCGATTGCGAGGAGCTCCTCTCGGCTCGTGGTGCCGCGAAGGACCTCCTCGGCGCTGGCGTCGTCGGGGAAGACATGGCGCGAGGCCAGGCCCCGCACGTGGGCCAGGGCCTCGCCCCAGGGATCGTGGTAGCTGCTCGGCGTGCCCGCGCGCTGCCGCAGCACCGAGCGCTGGAGCACCTCGAAGGCCCTCTCGTGCGTCGCCTCGAGGTCGGCGAGCTTGCCGAAGAGCTCCCGCACCTCCTCGTCGGCCGCATGGG
>CAZEHU010000334.1:0-4417 GCA_964511605.1 uncultured Myxococcales bacterium | reverse complement strand
CCCTACATGGCGACCACCGGCATCCGGAGCCAGCTCGGCGGCTTCTGCCCCCTCGAGACCCTGGAGAGCTACCCGGAGGCATTGAACGATCCTGAGCACACCCCCCCGATCTTCTGCGGCCCGGTCGCCCCCGCCGAGGAGCTCGAGCATGTGCAGGACTTCAACCACCTGCACTTCTCCGAGAACGGCGCCACCTTCCATCGAGAGTTCTACGGGCGGGTCTTCCAGAGCCTGGTGATGGCCTACGGCAACTTCACCTCGGCGCCCACCGATACCAGCACCTTCCTGCCGGCGGGCATCACGGTGGAGTACGTCGATACCCATACAGAGGAGGAGCGTTGCCTCGATCCCCAGCCGATCTCGAAGGAGCTCAGCTATAACCTCGAGTACAACCCGGAGGCGGTCTACCCGGTCATCGAGGCCTGTGATGGGGAGCATCAGGTCACCGAGGGCCTCGGCGGCGCCGACTTCGACCCAGCGATGACCTACACCGAGCCCTTCGGTGTGATCCTGGCGGTGGACATCAACGAGAACGGCCGCCGTGACTATGGCGAGCCGCTCTTCATCAATGCCTTCGAGCGCTTCGACGATCTGGGCCCCGATGGCTGCCCCAGCCCGCGCGAGGACGGAGAGGGCGGCTGCCTTGAAGAGGGCGAGCCGGACGCCACCGAGGCCGATCCCAATAGCGACGACTTCCACTGGTGGGATCACAACCTCGGGCCGGAGAACAACCGCTGGCGGGACCAAGGAGAGGCCTATCGGGATCACGGCCTCGATGGCGTCGCCGCCACCGGGGATCCCGGCGAGGACAACGGCACCTGGGATCCCTCACCCGCCTTCCAGCGCGCCAGGGACTACGACGCGACCACCCTGATGCGGGAGGTAGACGATGCCGCCTTGGAGCGCCTCGACTTCTGGTTCGACGGCGGCATCCGCGATGCGCTCAACAGCGCCGTGGCCACCCGCCACGTGGTCGGGGCTCTCCGTGCCCGCGGCCACGACGTCCGCCACTACACGGGCTTCACGGAGCAGCAGGGCGCCCTCTTCCCGGAGGTGGGCGAGGATGGCCTCTTCGACGCCGTCTTCGAGGAGTCGCTCGGCGCCGAGGGCATCGGACGCCACGTCTACGTCGAGTACGGCGATCCCGACGCCACCGAGGCGGAGATCGCGCTCGGCGATGGGGGCCACGTGGGCACCAACCTCCAGGCCGTCAACCGCATCGTCGCGTTCATCGCTTTCGCTGCCCAGCGCTTCCCGGACCCCGACAAGGCGCCCGGAATGGACCTCGAGAAGAAAGCGGCGCGCTACCAGCACTACTACTCCGAGGCCTTGGGGGCCCGGCGCGGCTACACGGTGGCGCTGCCGCCGGGCTACTCGCATCCCGACCGACAGGAGGTGCGCTACCCCGCGATCCACTTCCTCCACGGCCTCGGTCAGGACGCGACCGACCTCGCCCCGGCGGCCCTCGCTACCAGCGCCATCATGCAGTCGGGAGATCTGCCCAAGGCGGTCATCGCTTTCGTCGACGGGGCCTGCTGCGACGTGCACCTGCCCACCGGACGCCGCGAGTGCGCCTGCCGGAGCTTCAAGAAGGGCGAGCGGGAGTGCGTGGATCCAGACTGCACCGGCCCGGAGGAGAGCTGCGAGAGCCGCATCATCCCCTCGAGCGAGCTCATCGAGGAGTGCAACGGCGGCAGCCTCTACTTCGATCTGTTGACCAACCGCTGGGGGGAGCCCCGCGACGACCTCCAGTACATGCAGAGTGTGCTCGAGGCGGTGGAGGACGTGGACACCAAGTTCCGCATCCGGGAGCCGGCCGAGCGTTGAGTCCGGGCCGCGCCTGGACCACGCGGGGGCCGAAGGGGCCTCGGTGGGCTGGTCGAGCGGGCCGGCCTGCGTGTACCGTTCCCCCCATGCCGTCCGCCCGCCATCCTATGCAGGCGCTCGCCCCCGGACTCGGCTGCCCGAGCCGCGGCTCGTGGCTCCGGCGGGGGAGTCGATACGCCCTCCTCACGGCGCTCGTCGTGGGATTGGGCGCCTGCGCGGGACCCCAGGTAGCGCCTGATTGCCCCAAGTGCGAGTCGGCGCAGCCTCCGACGGGTGGATCGTCGTCCCACCAGGGCACGGAGTCCGCCGCGACCCACGCCGCCCTCGAGGCCTGGGAGGCCGACGTCCGCCGGGCGGGCCTCGACCCGGCCACCTTCGACTGCAACCCCACGAATACGTGGAACCCCATCCTGCGTGACGAGGTGACAGCAGCCACGGCAGCGATCACCGCGCACGTCGACGAGACGGCCCCGGAGCTCGATCCCGACAGCCGTGCGCACCTCCTCGAGGAGATCGAGGAGATCATCCTGTGGCGGGCGGTGCGCACCGTGGTGCTCGGCGGCGGCCACCACAATGTCGGGTTGGTGCGCGTGCCGAGCGTGAAGCGGGCGGACGGCCAACCGCTGATCATCTTCCGGACCGGGATCACCGCCGGCCCCTCCGACAAGGGCTCCTGCTTTCGCAGCCTCGTGGAGGACGGTGGGGTGCGCCACGCGCTCAACCTCTACTCCGGTCAGATGCCCACCGGCGACCTCGACGAGGCGGAGCGCGCCACCATCACCGAGGCCGCGGGCACGTACTTCCAGGCGCGGAACGCGGACAAGGGCCTGGCCACCTGGCGCGAGCACCTGCGCGAGAACAACTCGCCGGAGGTCCACGCCGAGGTCTCGAGGACCGTAGCGCGCATCATCAACGAGGAGGTCCTCGCGCCCGGCGGCGCGGCGCCGACCGGCAACGTGCACGTGCACTGCGGAGGCGGCATGCACCGCACCGGCATGCTGATGGGGGTCATCGAGCGCTGCCTGAACAGCGAGGACGCCGAGACGATCGCCGCCCACTACAAGCACCACGTCGGATATCACGGGCCCGGCGATCCCGGCGGCTTCGAGCAGGAGAACCTGGACTTCGTGATGTCCTTCGACTGCTCCCTGTTGATGCCCCCGATGAGCCTCGAGACCAAGTAGGCAGCCCTTGGCAGACGTGGAGCCCCAGGAGCCCGAGCGCTCCCTCGAGGAAGCGGCCCGGGCCGAGCTCGCGGAGGAGGCGCCCGAGAGAGCGGGCCACGTCACGCGCCTCGAAGACGAAGGGAGGGGACGGAGCTATTGGATCGTAGGCACAGCCCATGTCTCCCAGGACAGCGTCGACGAGGTCGCGGCCGTCCTCGAGGAGGTGCGCCCGGACGTCGTCTGCGTCGAGCTCGATCCCACCCGCCTCGAGGCCCTGACCTCCGAAGAGCGCTGGGCGAAGCTCGACGTCTTCGAGGTGATCCGCGACGGCAAGACCTTGATGCTCCTGGCCCACCTCGTGGTGGGGGCCTACCAGCGCCGCCTCGGTGCCGAGCTCGGCATCCAGCCGGGGGCAGAGCTCCTCGCGGCCGTGAAGAAAGCCGAGGAGATCGGCGCCCGCGTGGAGCTGGTGGATAGGGACATCCAGATCACCCTCCGCCGCACCTGGGGGAACATCGGCTTCTGGCAGAAGATGAAGCTGCTCGGCGCCCTGATGGCCTCCACCCTCGTCGGCGAGGAGGTGGATCAAGAGACCATCGAGAAGCTCAAGGAGCAGAGCCAGCTCAGCGAGATGCTCGCGGAGTTCGCGCGCATCTTCCCCGAGGTCAAGGCCCCCCTCATCGACGAGCGGGATGCCTGGCTGATGGGCAAGATCGAGGACGTGCCGGAGGTTCAGGGCGAGCCGCCGGTCCAGAGGATCGTCGGGGTGGTGGGCGCGGCCCACGTGCCCGGCATGGTGGAGCGCTTCGGGCAGGTCCTCGACGAGCAGACCCTGTCTGCCACACCGCCGAGGTCCCGATGGGTGGGCCTCTTGAAGTGGATCCTGCCGGCCATCGTCTTCGCGGCTTTTGCTATCGGCTGGTCGAAGCACGAGGGCCAGACCGTCGAGGAGATGCTCTTCGCCTGGATCATCCCGAACGCGGTCGCCGCCGGTCTGCTCACCGCGCTGGCGGGCGCCAAGCTCCTCAGCATCATCACGGCGACCTTCGTCTCGCCGGTGACGAGCCTGAACCCGCTGCTCGGCGCCGGGATGGTGGTGGGCCTCCTCGAGGCCTGGCTGCGCAAACCCACGGTGGAGGACGCCCAGCGCATCCCGGACGACGTGCAGAGCTTCGCGGGGCTGTACCGCAATCGCTTCACGCGGGTGCTGCTGGTGGCGGTCCTCTCTACGATGGGCAGCGCCCTCGGTGCGTGGATAGGTGCGACGTGGATGGTCAGCCTGCTAACCTGAGCCGCCCCTGGAGGGAGGACCCCACCATGATGAACCGCGGACCCCGAAGCTGGACCCTCATCCTCGGCCTGACGGCCGCCCTCGCCCTCGGGGCGTGCGGCCCGACGCTCGATCCGGCGGACTTCGTCTCCTC
>CAZEHU010000333.1:0-4429 GCA_964511605.1 uncultured Myxococcales bacterium | reverse complement strand
GTTCACCACCGCACCGAGCAGCGGCGCCCAGGCCTTCGCCTCACGGGGGACCTCGGGCCCCCTGTCTTCGTGGACAGGCGAGCGCTGGCCCTCCTCGAGGAGGCGCAGCAGCGCCTCCCCGTGTCGCTGCACGGTCCGCGGCGAGAGCTCCCGTACCTTCTCGAGGGCCTTCAGGCTGCGCGGGGGGCGCTTGGCCAGGGTGAGCATCACCCGATCCTTGAGGATCCACGAGGGGGGCTTGTTGCTCCTCAGAGCACGCTCCTCCCGCCACGCCGCCACCGCTCGCAGCGCCCCCTTCGCCCGCGGCGCGAGGCCACCGCCCCCCTTGATCTTCCGCCAGCACTCCTCGGGCGGCCGGCGATGTGCGGCAGCCCGCGCGGCGGCCATCGACTCCTCCTGGACCCACGCAAGGCGACCCTCTCGCTCCAGCCGCTCCCGCAGGGGCTGCCAGAGGTCGAGCAGGTGCACCACATCGCCCATGGCGTAGCGCAGCTCCTCCTCGTCGAGGGGGCGGCGCAGCCAGTCGGTCATCTGCCCGCCCTTGTCCACCGTCAAGCCCAGCGCGCGCTCGACGAGGTGGGCATAACCGACCTGCTCCCCGTAGCCCGCGAAGGCAGCAGCGACCTGAGTATCCACCACCGCCCCATCCGGGTAGAGCTCCCATCGATCCGCCAGCAGCGACATGTCCGAGGAGCCACCGTGGACCACCACCTCCACCCCGGGCTCGGTGATGAGGCGGAGCACCGGCTCCACATCGCACGCCAGCGGGTCGAGCGCCGCCGACTCCGTCCCCTCGGCCCCCGCCCAGGCCACCTGCACCAGCCCCGCCTCGGGGATGTAGCGGGACTCGGAGACGAACTCGAGGTCCAGGGCCACTGTGCCCGCCTGGCGCAGCACCTGGGCGAGGTCTTGGATCTCGGCGTCGTTCGTGATCACGCGCATAGGGCGGACTCCGGGTGCATTGGGGGGGGGGGGCGCTCAGGACCAGGGGCCGTGGCTCTCTCGCTCAGCGGGCGTAGCGTGGCGCCTTGCGCATGCGCGGGCTCACGACGTCGGGGAAGTGCTCGACCATATAGCTGTCGACGTAGTCCGCGATCTCGTCCCCGCTCCGCATCTCGAAGATGCGGCGAGTCAGGGCTACCGCCTCGTCCATCGTGGCGCGGCGTACGATCTCCTTGACCAAGGGGATCGCGTCCGGGTTCATCGAGAGCTCGTCGAAGCCCAGCGCCAGCAGCACCATCGCATAGCGCGGATCGGAGGCCATCTCCCCGCACATCGCCACCTCCACCCCGGCAGCATGGCCCGCCTCGACGACCATCTCGAGCAGGCGCAGGAGGCCAGGGTGGAGAGGCTGGTACAGGTGGCCGACCGCGCTGTCCACCCGGCTGACCGCCAAGGTGTACTGGATCAGGTCGTTCGTGCCGACCGAGAGGAAGTCGCAGGACTCGGCGATGCGATCGGCGAAGAGGGCCGCCGCTGGCGTCTCGATCATGAAGCCGAGGGGGATGTCCTCGGCCACCTCGATCCCCTCGGCTCGGAGCTTCGCCTCCACATCCTCGAGCAGGGCGCGCACCTGCTGCACCTCGTCCCACGTGGTCACGAAAGGGATCAGCAGGCGCAGCCGGCCGCGGGTGGAGGCCCGCAGCAGCGCCCGGAGCTGGGTGCGGAAGAGCTCCTCGTCCTTGAGGCAGTAGCGGATGGCTCGGAGGTCCGGGGAGCTGCCGAGGCCGGGGCGCTCCACCGGCAGGGTCTTGTCGCCGCCGATGTCGAGGGTGCGGATCGTGACCTCGTGGGGGTGGACCGCCTCGAGCACGCGCGAGTACGCCGTGAGCTGCTCCTCCTCCGTGGGAAGGGTCTTCCCCTCGATGAAGAGGAACTCCGTACGGAAGAGCCCCACCCCTCTTCCGCCCGCGTCGCGAATGCGCGAGCACTCGTCGAGCACGTCCAGGTTGCCTTTGAGGGCGACCGTGCGGATGGGCTCCTCGGCACCCTCTCGCTCTCGGGTGGTGGCCGGCAGCGCCCGGTTCTGCTTGAGCGCGCGGAGGAAGGCCCGCTTGCGGCGAGCACGGCGCTCATAGACCAGCTCTTCGTACTGGCTCGGGTGGACGATCACCTCGCCCTCCGAGCCGTCCACGATGATGCGATCGCCGGTGCCGATGTGCTCGGTGGCCGTCTGGAGCCCGAGCACGGCGGGGATGCCCATGCCCTGGGCGACGATGGCGGTGTGGCTGGTGGTGGTCCCGATGTCGAGCACGAAGGCGGCCACCGGCCGCCGGGCCAGGGCCAGGGCCTCCGCCGGGCTGAGGTCGTCCGCGACCACCACCGAGCCGCCGGGCGCGGCGTCCACGAGGTGCTGGGTCGCCTCCCCGTGCAGGGCCCGGCGGATCTGCTCGCCCACGTGGCGCACGTCTACCGCCCGCTCCCGGAAGAAGGGGTCGGCCATCCGCTCGAAGATCTCGACGAGGTGGGCCACCGTCAGCTCGAGGGCCCACTCGGCGTTCAGGCCCTGCTCCCGGATGTGGCGCTCGGTCTCCCCAAGCAGCATCGGATCGCGGAGCATGACCTTGTGGGCGTCGAGCACCGAGAGGTGATCCCCCTCGATCTGGCCCGCCGCCACCACCGAGCGGTCGAGCGCGTCGATCTCCTCTTCGGCTTCCACGAGCGCCGCCATCAGGCGCTGCACCTCGGCCTCCACCAGGCTCGCCGGCAGGTGGACGTGCTCGACGGGCTTCTCGTCGCGCTCCAGGCGCCACGCATCCCCGAGCACGATGCCCGGAGACGCACCGACTCCTCGGAGCACGGTGCCCAGATCTCGGTCGTGGCGCGCCACCCTACTCCCCGAACCCCGCCGCGATGAGCGCACAGATCGCTTGCACGGCCGCCTCGGCCTCACGCCCCCTGGCCTCCACGGTGACCTCGGCCCCATGGGGGGCCGTGAGCAGCAGGAGGTTCATCACGCTCTTCGTGCTCGATCGCTGCCCGTTGTGCACCACCACCACCTCCGCATCGAAGCGCCCGGCGGTCTGAGACAGGGCCGTGGCGGCACGCACGTGCAGGCCCTTGGCATTAGGCAGGACGACCAGGGCGCGGTGGAGGGGCGAGGACATGGACCGGGCGTGCTCCCTAGGCCTTGATGTCGCGGTGGCTGAGGTGGGGCTCGCGGCCGCCGGCCGCCAGCTTCTCCGCGAGGGCGATAGCGAGGGCTACCGAGCGATGCTGGCCGCCGGTGCAGCCGATGGCGATGGTGACCACCGACTTGCCCTCCGCCTCGACGAGGGGGAGGACCGTGCCGAGGAGGGTATGGATGTGCTCGAGCACATCGCGAGCCGCCTCCTGATCGAGCACGAAGCGGAAGACGTCCGGCTCCTCACCGGTCTTGTCCCGCAGCTCCTCGACGAAGTGGGGGTTGTCCAGGAAGCGGACGTCGAAGACGAAGTCCGCCTCCGGGGGCAGGCCCGCGCGGAACGCGAAGCTCATCACGTTGGTGCGCAGGGCGTGGGCCGAGGGATCGGCGTAGAGGGCGAGGACCTCGCGCTTCAAGTCGTGGACGGTCATACGGGTCGTGTCGAGCACGGCGGTGGCGCGGTGGCGGATCGGCGCGAGCCAGGCTCGCTCCTCGGAGATCGCCTCGGCCAGGGTCTCCGCACGCCCGGAGCCCATGAGGGTGTGGCGGCGGCGGGTCTCCTTGAAGCGAGCGATGAGGCGCTCGTCGGAGGCGTCGAGGAAGAGGATCTGCGTCTCGGTGGTGGACCCGGTCTTCGAGCGACGTAGGCTGCTCAGCGCCGCCTCGAGGCCGGGGAAGTGATCCGCCGCGCGCACGTCCATCGCCACGGCGACCCTCGAGATCGAGGGGTTCGCCGCGGCCAGGCGCAGGAAGGGCGCGAGGAGCGGCGCCGGCAGGCTGTCGATGCAGAAGTAGCCAGCGTCCTCGAGGGCGCGGATCGCTGTGCTGCGCCCGGAGCCGCTCAGCCCCGTGATCACGACGAGGTCGACCCCGGCCGCTCGTCGTTCGACAGAGGCCATGGACGGACGCTAGCACACCCGGGCCTCAGCGTGGATCCGCTGCCCTGTGGAGGGGACGCTACCCGATCTCGTTGGGGGTCGAGCCCTGGTGGCCCTTGTGGTGCTTGCGCCGATCCTTGTCGCGGCTGAGCTGCCGATCCAGCTTGTCGACCGCCAGGTCGATGGCCTCGAACATGTCCTCCTTCGATTCGTGAGCCACGAAGGTGCCGTGGCCGGTGCCCGTCACCGTGAACTCGACGTTCTGGTGGTACTTCTCGGTGCTGAAGATGGTGTGGACCTTGATCTCTCGATCCTCGTAGCGGGCCAGCTTCGCCAGCTTGTCCTCGGCGTAGCGCTTGACGTCTTCCGTGGCGTCCATGTGGCGAAACGTGAACGGGACCTTCATGGGGACTCCTTGGACAGGGGC
>CAZEHU010000332.1:0-4440 GCA_964511605.1 uncultured Myxococcales bacterium | reverse complement strand
ATGGGTGGCAGCCGGTGCCCCTTCCCGGCGCCCCTCCCCGGGGGCCATCGTGGCCGCAGGCCGGCCCGTGCCATGGCGGTTGAGGCGCGAGGGGCCCTGGGATAGGTTCCGCCGCCTGCCCCGGGCCCGCCCCGATGGAGGTCCTCGTGCCGCTCCAGGTCTACAATACCGCCACCCGCAACAAGGAGCCCTTCGTCCCCCTCGAAGAGGGGAAGGTCGGCATGTACGTCTGCGGCGTCACCGTCTACGACCTCAGCCACATCGGGCATGCGCGGGTCTACGTCGCTTTCGACGCGGTCTATCGCTACCTCCAGCACGCGGGCTGGGAGGTGAAGTACGTCCGCAACTTCACCGACGTGGATGACAAGATCATCGCTCGCGCCAACGAACGCGGCGAGGACCCGCTGGCCCTCTCGCAGCGCTTCATCCACGAGTTCTACACGGACATGGACGCTCTCGGCTGCTTGCGGCCGGACGTGGAGCCCAAGGTCTCCACCCACATCGCCGAGATCATCGCCCTCATCGAGCGCATCCTGGAGCGAGGCCACGCCTACGTGGTCGACGGCGACGTGTACTTCGACATCGACAGCTTCCCTGGCTACGGCAAGCTGAGCGGCCGCAACCTCGACGATATGCGCGCCGGCGAGCGGGTCGCCGTCGACGAGCGCAAGAAGAACCCCTTCGACTTCGCCCTCTGGAAGTCCGCCAAGCCCGGCGAGCCCACCTGGGACAGCCCCTGGGGCCCCGGTCGTCCCGGCTGGCACATCGAGTGCTCGGCCATGAGCTGCACGCACCTCGGCGAGACCCTCGACATCCACACCGGCGGCAAGGATCTCGTCTTCCCCCACCACGAGAACGAGGTGGCCCAGTCGGAGGCCGCGAGCGGCAAGCCCTTCGTGAACTTCTGGCTGCACAACGGCTTCGTGAACGTGGACGCCGAGAAGATGTCCAAATCCCTCGGGAACTTCTTCACGATCCGCGACGTGCTGAAGCTCTACCACCCGCAGGCGGTGCGCTGGTTCCTGCTCTCGACCCAGTATCGAGCCCCGATCAACTACACGGAGCGCACCATCGAGGCGGCCTCCGATCGGGTCTGGTACCTGTACCAGACGCTGGCCGACCTCGACGCGACGGTAGCGGCCGCGGAGAGCACCGAGGACGGACCGCTCTTCATGCCCGACGCGATCGAGGGCCTCGCCGCGGCCTTCACCGCGGCGATGGACGACGACTTCAATACCGCGCTGGTGACCGGCGTGCTCGCGGAGCCGCTGAAGATCATCAACGACCTGATGCATACCCGGAAGGGGCGCAAGCGGGAAGGGCGGCTCCATACCCTGACACGCCTGCGCGCGGCGCTGGCCCCGATCCTCCACGTCATGGGGGTCGGCGAGGCGGATCCGGCGACCATCCTGGCGGAGATGAAGGCCACCCACCTCGGCCGCATGGCCATGAGCGAGGCGGACGTGCAGCAGCGCATCGCCGACCGCGTCGCCGCGCGCGCCGACAAGGACTGGGAGCGCGCGGACAGCGTCCGCGCCGAGCTCACCGAGCGCCGCATCCAGCTCATGGACTCGCCTACCGGAACCACCTGGCGGCCGATCTACGACGTCGGGGAGGAGGAGGCCGAGGCGGCGGAGCCCCCCGCGCCCCCCGCGGCGGGGGCCCCCGCGCAGGGCTGAGGATCGATGAAGGTCCTCGTCAGCGGCTTCGATCGGGAGGCCACCGATCACCTCAGCGGCGCCCTCCGCGAGGCCGGCCACCAGGTGCTGGGCGCCACCGGGCGATCGTCCAGCCGGACCCTGGCTCGGGTGGCCACGCCGGAGGCCGTCCTCGTGCCCACGGGCGAGGCCGGGGCGCTGGCCAGGAGCTGGCTCGAAGATCTGGTGGAGGTACTCGCGGGCGCCAGGGTCGTCGAGGTCCCTCGGGGCGCGGACGTGGCCCACCTCCTCGCCCAGGAGCCATCGCCGCTCCACTTCCCGGGTGATCCGGCACCTCCGCGGGATCCAGATCCCCTGTCCGAGGCCTCCGCGCCCGGCAGCTCGGAGGGGGTCCCACGCCGGACGTCCACGGCCCGCATGGCCGGACGAGTCCCCCGGGAGCCTCGCCCTCCAGGGGAGCTAGAGCCGACCCAGCCGCTGATCGAGATCCCCGGGGCCGAGGAGCGCGCCACCAGCGGCCTGAACCTACCGCGGGTAGTGACGCCACGGAGGGAGCCGAGCCCGCTGGTGGAGCGGAGCGCCGGGCCGATCCCTACCGCCGCCCAGCCTGACAGTGGCCGCCCCGGTCGTACGCTGCGCCCGACCGAGGACATGGTGGCACCGAACCTGGCCGCCAAGCTCGACGAGGTGCGCTTCCAGGACTACCACTGCATCCTCGAGGTCGAGGCGGACGCGACCCAGTACACCGTCCGCGAAGCCTACCAGCGCTTGAGCGCCCTGTACTCGCCCACCGGTTGGCCCTGGCCCGTGGCCGCCGCCGACGTCCTCGTCCTCGACGAGATCGGCCGTGGTCTTCAGGACGCGTGTGCTGTGCTCGGTGAGCCCGAGCTCCGAGCCCGCTACGAGCGCGCCCTCCTCGAGGTGGAGCGCGCTCGCCCTGCCGGTCTGCCGGACATCCGCTGATCGCATACTTGCTGCCACAAGGTTGCGCCGGCACCCGGCCGGCGTTCAGGATCTGTCCATGGCCCTCCTGCCCCTCGTCTACTACCCCGACGCCATCCTCAAGCGGAGCTGCGCCCCGGTCGCCGAGATCGACGGCGAGCTCGCTATCTTCGCGGACGACATGGTCCAGACCATGTACGCCTCGAGCGGCATCGGCCTCGCGGCGCCCCAGGTGGCGCGCAGTATCCAGTTGCTCACCTTGGACGTGAGCCAACAGGAGGACCGCTCCGGGCTGATGTGCCTCATCAACCCGGTGATCGCCGAGAGCCACGGGCGCACCACCCACGAGGAGGGCTGCCTCTCCTTCCCCGGCATCACCGCCGAGGTCCGCCGCAAGGATCAGATCCACGTGCAGGCCTACGGGATCGACGGGCAGGAGATCGACCTCGAGGCCGACGGCCTCCTGTCGATCTGCATCCAGCACGAGATGGATCACCTCAACGGGGTGACCTTCGTCGACCGCCTCAACCCGGTGAAGCGCAAGCTGGTGCTGCGCGAGTACCGGAAGCTGAGGGCCGAGGACGAGTCGGACGCGATCGAGGCCGCCATCGGGGCCGCCCACCAGTAGCGCTACCAGCAGCCCCACCAGGAGTCACCACGCAGTGCGCGTCGCGTTCTTCGGTACGCCAGCCTTCGCCGCCGAGACCCTTCGGGCGCTCCTCCTGTCCGGCCGGCACGAGGTGGTGGTGGTCGTCAGCCAGCCCGATCGCCGTCAGGGTCGCGGCAACCGACTGGTCTCCCCTCCGGTCGCTGCCCTGGCCAAGGAGCACGGCCTGCCGCTGCTCCAGCCGGCCAGCGTGAAGACCCGGGCGCTCCGCGAGGAGGTGCGCGCCCTCGCGCCGGATATCGGCGTGGTGGTGGCGTTCGGTCACATCCTGGGCCCCCGCCTGCTCGCGGTGCCGCGCCTGGGCTGCCTGAACGGCCACGCCAGCCTCCTGCCGCGGTGGCGGGGCGCGGGGCCGATCCAGGCGGCGCTGCTCGCCGGGGATGGACAGAGCGGTGTCTGCATCATGCAGATGGACGAGGGCCTCGATACCGGGCCCTGGCTGAGGCGCAGCGTGGTGGCGATCGCCGCCGACGAGACCGGGGCGAGCCTGCACGATCGGCTCGCCGCGCTCACGGCGATCGATATGGTCGAGGTGCTCGACGCCCTCGAGGAGGGCCCGCTGCCCGCCACGCCCCAGCCCGAGGAGGGCGTGAGCTACGCGCCTATGCTGCGGCGGTCGGACGCGGATCTCGACTGGCGTCGACCCGCCGAGGAGCTGGAGCGGCGGATCCGCGCCCTCCACCCCTGGCCCGGGACCCGCGGCCAGTACGAGGGCACGTGGATCAAGGTGCACCCGCCCGCCGAGGTGGTCCGAGATGGCATCGCGGGGGCACCGCCGCCGGGGACCGTCCTGTATGCGGCGCCCGACGGTATCGTCGTGGGGGCCGGGGAGGGCAGCGCGCTACGCCTCCACCGCCTGCAGGCGCCGGGGCGGCGCGCCCTGGAAGCGGGGCCCTTCCTCCAGGGTTATGGTCTCGCGCCGGGCGTTCGATGGAGCACCGAGGGTTGATAGACGCACGCAGGCTGCTCGTGGCACTGGCCGCTCTCGGGGCGGGCTGCGGTGCGATCACAGAGGAGAGCCCGGAGGCCCTCGAGCGGGCGCTCGAGGGGACGAGGGTCCCCGGGGCGCCCGGCGCGACGGTCTCCGAGCCTTTGCCGATGGCCGGCGCGGAGCCCCATCGGCTGCGCTCGATGTCGCGGCTGACGCTGCGCACCTCCCTCAAGGATCGCTAT
>CAZEHU010000331.1:1006-4442 GCA_964511605.1 uncultured Myxococcales bacterium | reverse complement strand
CACCGAGCCCACGGCGGCGGCCGCGACGCCGCAACCCACGCCTACCCAGCGTCCCGAGACCCCCGGGGTCGATCTGCTCGCGTAGTCGCGAGGCGGAGCGCGCTGCGGCGCGCCCGCTACCAGCCGATCCACGGGAGGCAGGTGGCCGCTACCTCGGCGGCCGTGCTCTCGGCTCGGAGATCGGCGGGGACCGCGACCTGGTGGATGTCCCGCTCCCAGCTCCGCAGCGTGCGCACCCGCACGCCGCTGTCCACCGCCTCCTCCCCCCCGCGGACGGTCCACGCGATGTGGCAGATCGAGGGCGAGTCCGCGCGGGTGTGCACGATGCCGTAGGGGCCCTCGCGGCCTGGGAGCACCTGGACCGCCACGTGGACCGTGACGCCCGTGGAGTCCCCCAGGCCTCCCGAGGGGCAGCGACGAGGATCCGCGGCGGCGATCGCCTCGCACGCGCGCTTCACCGCGCGGTGCGCGGGGGTGGGCTCGCCCTCCTTCGGCCCGATGCGCTCGCAAGCAGCGGCGCCGAGCCGGGCGCTGAGCGCGGCGGTCGCGCTGAGGCAGGCGGAGCGGCTCAGCTCCTCGCCGCACAAGGAGGGCAGCGCGCGCATCATGTCCCGGACCAGCTCGCAGGGCGCCCTCCCGGCGGCGGGCTGGGCCGCGCAGTCCACCGCTCCAGCGTCCTCCAGGGCCTCGCAGGCACCGCGGACACGCTCCGGGGCCTTCGAGCAGTCGCCGCCGGTCTCCCCATGCACACGCCTGAGGAGGTTCGGGCCCCCGCAGCTCTCGCGCTCGCGGGGCACGGTCAGGGCCTCGCAGGCCTCGACGCTGCCGGTGGCCAGCGCCCGGCAGGCGGCGCCGCTGATCCAGTCGTTCAGGGAGGCCTTGCCGCCTCGGGCCCGGAGGAAGGCCTCGGACTGCTCGTCCATGGTCTTCAGCCAGTCCGCGCGGCTGCCATCCCAGAACCCCTCGGCGATCGAGCGGCCGTCGGCCAGGGTGCGCTCGGTCGCGTCGAGGGCCTCCCGCGCCAGGTCCTCGGCGCGGGCCGCCGCGGCCTCCACCTTGGCGTCCACCTCCGCAGGGCAGGGGTGCTGCTCGGAGGCGAGGAGGAGGGCTGTGATCATCAGGAGGGCGCTCACTCGGGCATGCTATCGGCGGCAGGAGCGATCGGCTATACCCCGCCGCCATGGGCCGCCCCCTCGCCACCCGCCCGCGCATCGAGGTCGTCGAGGCGCGGCTGCGCGAGGCCTTCGCCACCCTGGCCTCCGGCCCCCCTCGGCCGGCCGTGGACCTCGACGCTCCCTTGAGGAGGCGCGATGGCTCGCCCTCCCGCCTCAGCGGCCGGCGGGCCCTCGGGCTCTTCGAGGCGATGGCCACCAGCCGCTGGCTCGACGTGGTGGCCCGGGAGCTCCGCGCCCGCGACGAGGGCTTCTACACGATCGCGTCTTCCGGCCACGAAGCCAACGCGACGCTGGGAGATCGCCTCCTCGAGCAAGACCACGCCTTCCTGCACTACCGCTCCGGCGCGCTGATGATGCGACGGCTCGCCCGCTTGCCGGGGGCCACGCCGATCTACGACACGCTCCTGTCCTTCTGCGCCTCCTCGGAGGACCCGGTGAGCGGAGGGCGCCACAAGGTGTGGGGGTCGGTCCGGCTGAATACACCGCCCCAGACCTCCACCATCGCCTCCCACCTCCCTAAGGCGCTGGGTTGTGCTTTCGGGGTCGAGAGGGCGGCGCGCCTCGGAGTGGCGCCCGCGGGGGCGGATCATCCCGTGGTGCTGGTCTCCTTCGGCGACGCCAGCTTCAACCACGCCAGCGCGCAGACCGCGCTCAACGCGGCCCTCTGGACCGACGCCCAGGGGCTGCCGCTGCCGCTCCTCTTCCTGTGCGAGGACAACGGCCTCGGCATCAGCGTGCGCACGCCCCGGGGCTGGATCGCGCAGCGAGCCCGGAGCCTCTTCGGCTCTCGCTACCTCTCGGCGGAGAGCGCCGATCTCGTCGAGGCCTGGGAGGTCGCGGACGAGGCGGTCGCCCGCTGCCGCGCGGATCGCCGCCCCATCTTTCTCCACCTCACCTGCCCGCGCCTCTTCGGTCACGCCGGCAGCGATGTGGAGACCGCCTACCGCAGCCTGCAGGAGATCGAGGCCTCCGAGGCGCGGGATCCCCTGCTCGCGGCGGCCACGCTGCTGATCTCCGCTGGGGTGGAGTCGGCCGGCGAGCTCAACGCCCGCTACGACGAGATCGGCGAGCGGGTGCGTGCCTCTTCGCTCGTGGCGGAGACCCGCCCACGGCTCGAGTCCGCCGCGGAGGTCCTCGCGCCGCTCGTGGCTCCCGACGAGGAGCTCGTGGAGCAGGCGGCCCGTGCCCTGGCGAGCTCGGCAGCCCTCGAGGCCGATGCCCGCCCGCGCCACCTCGGCTGGCGCCTCGGCGAGGCGCTCGAGGAGCTGATGGCCGCCGTGCCGGAGGCCGTGATCTTCGGCGAGGACGTGGCCCGCAAGGGCGGCGTCTATCACGTGACCCGCGGCCTCGAGCGTCGCTTCGGTCGCGCCCGGGTCTTCGACACCCTGCTCGACGAGACCACGATCCTCGGCCTCGCGATCGGCTGCGGCCACGCGGGGCTGCTCCCGATCCCGGAGATCCAATTCCTCGCCTACCTCCACAACGCGGAGGATCAGCTCCGCGGCGAGGCGGCTACCTTGCGCTTCTTCAGCCGCGGACAGCACACGAACCCGATGCTCGTGCGCATCGCCAGCTTCGGCTACCAGCGCGGCTTCGGCGGGCACTTCCACAACGACGCCTCCATCGCGGTCCTCCGGGACGTGCCCGAGCTGGTGCTCCTCTGCCCCTGTCGGGGCGACGACGCCGTCGAGATGCTCCGCACCGGGGCCGCCCTGGCTCTGCAGGAAGGGAGGGTGGTGGTCCTCCTCGAGCCCATCGCCCTGTACATGGAGCGGGACCTGTACGAGGAGGGCGACGGTCTCTGGCAGAGCCCCTTCCCGGAGCCCTCGCGGGTCTCGGCGATCGGCGAAGGGCGCTCCTATGGGGAGCCAGGGGCGGACGTCGTGATCCTAACCTACGGCAACGGGGTCAGGCTCTCGCTCCGCGCGGCCCGTCGCCTCGAGGCCTCTGGGTCGCGCGCGCGGGTCGTCGACCTTCGCTGGCTGGCCCCCCTGAACCACGAGCTCCTTCGCCGGGAGGCTGCCGGCGCCGGGCGCGTGGTCATCGTCGACGAGGGCCGGCGGACGGGGGGGCTCGGGGAGGCGCTGGTGGCCAGCCTGGTGGAGGGCGGCCTCGGCCACCTACCCCTCCGCCTCGTAGCGGGCGCCGACGCCTTCGTGCCCCTCGGCCGGGCTTGGGAGCATGTGCTGCCCTCCGAGCAGGGCATCCTCCGGGCTTGCCTCGAGCTGCTCGACGCCGAGCTCCGAGGCGAGGCGCCTCCA
>CAZEHU010000331.1:0-996 GCA_964511605.1 uncultured Myxococcales bacterium | reverse complement strand
CCCCGGACGCGGGAGCTATGGCCCGCGGGAGCTGGGCAGCCTGGTGGGCCACGAGGCCGTGGTGGCGTCCCTCGACGAGGCCCGGCGCGCGCGCGGCGCGACCCCGGTGACCGAGCTCGATCGCAGAGAGGGCTGGGACGCCGCTGCGATGGCCTACGGGGTCGACGCTGCGGCGCTGACCTTCGCGTGTGGCGTGAAGGACCTCGCGAGGCTGGATCCAGACAAGGTCCGGGTCGTCTGCGCGACGGGCAACTCGATGGGCTGGTACAGCGCGCTCCACGCCGGCGGAGTGCTCTCCCTCGCGGAGGCCTTCCGCCTCATCGAGGCCACCGGCGGGCTGCAGTCCGAGGGGGAGGGCGCCCAGCTCCTCTACCCCCTCACCACCCCCGACTGGCGTCCCCTCGCCGGACGCCGGCGGGAGCTCGAGGCCGCCCTCGAGGAGACAGGCGCGCGCTGGTCGATCCACCTGGGCGGGATCGCCGTCCTCGGCGGCTCCGACGAGCAGCTCACGGCCCTGACCGAGCGCCTCCCTGAGGTGAAGCTGGGTGGCGTGCTCTATCCTCGCCTGCTCGAGCACCACGCCGCTTTCCACACGCCGCTGATGGCGCGGGTCCGGGAGCTCGCGCCGGGGCGCCTGGAGGAGCTCGCGTGGTCGAGCCCCCGGGTGCCCCTCGTCGACGGCCGGGGCTTCGTCTTCCGACCGGGCGTCGCTCGGCCCGAGTCCATTCGGGCATGGACCCTCGGCGATCAGCTCACGGAGGCCTACGACTTCGGTCTGGCGGTGGAGGTCGTCCTCAAGGAGTACGCGCCCGACGCGCTGATCCTCATGGGACCCGGCGAGACCCTCGCCGCCCCCGTCGCCCAGCTTCTCATCGAGCAGGACCGCTACGGGCTGAGGACCCGCGAGGACTTTCGTCATCTGCAGGCGAGCGAGCCGGTGGTACTGTCCGCCGCCCGCGCCGCCCAGGCCCGGCCCCAGGGCTGGTGGCAAAAGCT
>CAZEHU010000330.1:0-4448 GCA_964511605.1 uncultured Myxococcales bacterium | reverse complement strand
CCGAGCGCCAGGGAGCCCTCGCCGGAGCCCTCCGCGACTCCGTGAGCATGGACGAGGCCGAGCTGGCCGGCGACGGCCCCTCCCTCGAGCACGCGACCGCCCTGTGGGCCATGCTGGGCGATGGCCTCGAGCGACGGCTGTGGCGGCTGCGCATCCAGGCGGCCGGCGGCGTCCAGCCCCAGGGGATGGCGGATGTGGCTCCGAGCGAGGCCGACGATGACCCCCATAGCGCCACGAGCCGCCTCGCGGTCGCGCGCGACCTCTTCGACGCGGGCCGGACCGAGGCCTCCGCGTCGATCGCCGCCGCCCTCCTCCGCCGCGCTGGAGCTCAGACCGAGGGTGTGGCCGAGCTCACGCGCCAGCTCCTCCGACTGGCCGATACCCCGCCGGGCCTTGCGGCCGCCGTGGAGCGCGCGATCCTCGCCGAGGGTGAGATGGGAGAGGCGCTGCTCGCAGCGCTGGCTGGGGACGCCCGCGCGGCGTGGCCCATGCACGCGGCCCTCCACCGCGGAGGACTCGATCGCCGGCGCACCGACCCCCAGCGCGTCGCGCTCCTCGAGGCGTGGCTCGGCATCTGGACCGCCACCGGGACCGCCCCCGACACGAGCGCCACCACCGAGCTGATGCACCGGGACGCCGGCCTGCTGGCCCTCGCAGCGGCGCGCCTAGGCGGGGATCCCGATCCTGTCGGCCAGGCCTCCGCGATGCTCCGCCGCCACCCTCCCCTCGAGACCCCGCCCCGGGTCTACGGGGAGGCGCTCGTCGCGCTCGCCAAAGGTGAGCCCGCCGAGGCCACCTAGGCCTCGGCGCCGCCGGCCCAGGTCACCCGATCTCGGCCGCCCTCCTTGGACTCGTACAGGGCCTCGTCGGCGCGCTTGAGGATGTCGTCAGCTCCCGGAAGCTCGGGCCCCTTGACGGTCCAACCTCCGAATGATCCTGTGATGGGGATCGCCGTGCCATCGCGGCAGACGATCGCGCCCTCCTTCAGGCACTCCCGGAGGCGCTCGCCCACGGTTCGCGCGACCTCGGGCGGGCACTCCGGGAGGAGCACGCCGAACTCCTCACCGCCGAGGCGTCCGACCAGGTCCTCGGCGCGCACGGTGCGGGCCATCCGCCGGCAGACCTCCTTGAGCACATCATCACCGGCCTGGTGGCCATAGGTATCGTTGACGTCCTTGAAGTGATCGATGTCCAGCATGAGGAAGGTCACGAACCCGGCGCTCGCCCGCGCATCTCGCAGGGTCTGGTCGAGCGCGCCCGTGAAGGCGCGTCGATTGGCCACGCCGGTCAGCACGTCCGTCGCCGCGAGGCGCTTGAGGGCCTCGTTGGACGACTTGAGCTGGCGGGTCAGCTCCTCCTTCTCCTGGAGCAGGCTCTCGAGCTTCTGCGTGAGCTCCTCGTAGCTGAGGTTGATCTGGATCAGCGCCTCGTTGGCACCCGCCATCACCTCCTTGAAGCCCGGCTGCTCGCGGATCTGGATCGCCATGTCCTCGGATGCCGCCTCCATCTCGACGGCGATCTCGTCGACCACCGCCTCGAGCTCCAGGGGCTCACGGGAGGCGAGGCCCGCCAGGATCCCGGTGGCCCGCTGCACGGTGCCCTGGGCCGCGTTCGTCTGGACGAGATCGGCGAGCGCATCGGCCGCACGGCAGATCTCGAGGAGGCGCGCGGCCCTGCGATCCTCGAGGACGCCGAGGTCGTTGTGGTGCAGCCCCACCACGTCGATCATGTCCTGGGGCAGGCCCCAGGTGCGGCCCACGTCGAGGAAGACCTCCGGATGCGTCGTACCCGTGACGCGACGCTCCTCCGCGAGGCGCTGGGGCCCCGGCAGCCTCTGGGCGTCGCGCAGGACGCGCGAGTGGCTGGGATCACGGACCGCCAGGACGAGCGTGCCGAGGTCCTGGACCAGGCCGATGGTGAACGCCTCGGAGGGATACTCGTAGCCGGCATTGAGCGACAGCACGAGCGCCGCGGTGGCCCTTCGCCGGGACTCCTCCCAGCAGGACTCCAGCTCGAACTCGCCTGCGTCGACGTTCTGGGTCGCGACCCGGACGACGTGGCTCACGGCGATGTTGCGGATCGCCCGAGTACCGAGGAGGACGGCGGCCTGGGCCACGGTCCGGATCTCGCGGCCCACCCCGAAGGCCGCGCTGTTGGACAGCTTGAGGAGCGCCGTCGTCAGCGAGGGCTCCTTGGAGATGAGCCCCGCGAGGCGCTGCATCGGGGTATCGGGGTTGCCGGTCGCCTGCACGACCATCGCGAGGCCGGCGGGAGGGGTCGGGAGTTCAGACATGGATCGATCGCCTCCAGACAGAGCCCCGGGCTCACCGGGGGCGGTAGATTGCCTCTTCTTGGTCGCCATCTGGGGGTGCCCTGAGCAAAGCGCGGATCGCCGCTGCGCGCAAGCCCTGCGTCCCTCTTGGTTACGCTCCAATCTCGGCGAGCAGGCTCTCCACCTCCTGCTCCGCCTCCAAGCGGGCCCCGACGCTCTCCCGGAGGGCCCGGGTCCTCTCGGCCACCGCCTCGGCCGTGACGCTCCCCTGGCCGCTGCCCCCGCTGACCCCCTCGAGGACGTCGAGGTAGGCGTGGCGGAGCTCCGAGACGCTGGTGGCGAGCTCCTCTGTGAGGCGCCGCTCGCGCCCTCTGAGGGCCTCGATCCGCTCCCGCTCCGCCGCGAGGCGGTCGTCGTCCTCGCTCCCGCCGAGCGCCGGACCGAGGCCGTGCAGGTGAGCGCCGAGTCGAACCCGCATCCTCGCCAGGCGTGCGAGCGCCGAGAGCGCCCCGTCCACCTCGACGAGGAGGGCCTCGTCCACCAGGCTTGAGGGTTCCGAGATCAACTGTCAGAGCCGCTTGCGGAGCTCGAGGGCATCGGCGAAGGAGCGATCCTGGGCCCCGAGCTCTCGCCACCCCTCGGGCACCCCTCCTAACGCAAGCGCCACGCGCTCGCGGTAGCGCTTCACCCACCTCCAGCCGATCCAGAGGAGAGCGCCGATGACCATGAGGCGCAAGAGGCCGACCATCACTCGCTCAAGAAGAAGCGGCGCCAGGCGTCCATGCTGCCGAAGTGATAGAGGAACTCGGGATCGGAGGAGTTGAGCACCACCTCCCCGAGCTGGAAGCGGCGAGCCGCCTCCACGGCGCTGAACGTCCGGCCGGCGCGGGTCGACAGCGCCTCGGTCTTGAGCCGCTCGCCGAGGGCCTCGGCGAGGGCCTCGGCGAGATCACCCTCGCTGGTCATCTCGGTATAGGTCGCATCGGCCGAGGCGCGGCGGGCTCGATCGTACGCGACGGCCTCGGCCTCGATCGCGGCGATCTCCAGCTCGTACTTCGACCGCAGCTCCTCGATCTTCTTGTTCCACGCCTCCTCTTTGAGGCGGATGTCCTTCTCGATGGACTTCTCGAGCGTCTCCGTCTCCTGGCGGGCCACGCTCTCCGCCTGGTGGGCCTCGTCGAGCTTGCCCTGCACGCTGAGGAACTGCTTGGCCTGCAGCTTCTCTTCGTATTGGGGCCGAAAACGGATCGCCCGCAGCACGATGTGGGTGGCGCGCACCTTGTACTGGGCGAGGGCGTCGTTGAGGAGCGGCAGGGTCTTCGTGGTGATGCCCTGGCGCTTCTTGGGATCCTGCACGTCGAGGTTGCTCAGCTCGGCGAGGTGCTCCCGCAGGATGCCGAGGCTCGTGGACTTCACCTTATCCGCGTAGGTGTGGTGGAAGCCGGAGCGGACGATCTCCCAGGCCGATCCATCGACGAGCCGGTAGGGGATCGTCACATCGATGTAGATGACGTTGTTCTCCTTCGTGCGCACATCGAGCGGCTCGCCCGAGTCGTCGGAGAACTCCAGGTAGTGGACCGTGCGCTGGAGCTTGTACCAGCGATGCCAGAAGGGAAGGCTGATGTGGTAGCCGGTGCCGAAGTCCTCGGAGTCCACGCCCCCCGTGAGGCTGCGCCGAACACCGATCTCGTTGGGCTCGATCTGCTCGAGGCAGCCCCGAGGCACCAGCCACATAGCGAGGACGACCAGGCTCAGGATCTGGATGGCCCGCTTCACTGGGGCCTCCCCTCGATGTGGCGGATGTCGATGGGGGTCTTGGGCCGGCTGACCGGGGTGGCGGTGATGCGCTGGAGCTGCGGGAAGACGTGCTCGGCGATGACCTTGTTGAGGACGTCCGGTCCCTGATCACCGATGGCGCGGATGCGGGCGGCGAGGGCCTCGGCCTGCTTGCGGTAGGCCACCTCGTTGGCCTTGGCCCGGGTGACCTTCTCCTCCCGGAAAGCCTTCCCCTCCGCCTCGCGCTCGATGAAGTACAGGTCTGCGACCCGCTTCGCCGCGATCAGCTTGTTGGCCGCCTGCTGTCGCTGGGCCTCGAGCTCGGCGATGAGCTGCTGGTACTGCTCGTTCTTCGCCTGCTCGACCTACTGCACCTTTCGGCCCTTCTCCTGGTCGAGCT
>CAZEHU010000329.1:0-4457 GCA_964511605.1 uncultured Myxococcales bacterium | reverse complement strand
GACCGTCGATGCCACCACGGAGCCCACACCCGAGGGCGAGGCGCGCGCGGAGCCCGACGTCGCCGGCGAGGCAGAGCCCGAGGGAGGCGCCCCCGAGGTCGCGGAGCCGACCCCGGCCCCCGAGGACGTGGTGGGGGAGCCGGAGCCAGCGCCTCTGGAAGCAGACGCGAGCCCGGTGGACGCCCTGGCGCCCGAGCCCGAGGCCCCGGACACGGAGACTCCAGACGGCCTCCCTTCGGACGCGGACGCCGGCGAGACCGACGTCGTCGAGCCTGAGCCCGAGCCGACTCTGCCGCCCTGTGAGGATCCGACGGTCCACGCCGTGACGCTCCCCCTCGGCGAGACCTTGCACCTCGAGGGCGACGACTACCTCGCTTTCTGGGGCGTCCTGCCCCCCTGCGAGGTCACGCTGAGCGCGAGCCCCGAGGGGGCCACGGCGAGCCTCCAGGACGGCCGCCTCACGCCCGACGTGCCCGGGCTCTGGGTGCTCGAGCGGGGCGCCGGCAAGGTGGAGCTCAGCGTGGACGAGGCCTGGCTCTCGCCCGATACCTTCCTGAACTACAACTACTCCTCCGTCGAGCCCCTGCTCGTCGTCGGGAGCACGGTGTGGGCTGCAAGCCCGTGGTCCAACGGCGTGGAGCGCATCACCCTCGACCCCGAGGCCCCCTGGGATCCGCCGCTGGCCTCCTCGCTCGTACCTACGGGCGCATGGCCGCGCGGTCTCGCTTGGTGGGAGGAGGGCGGCCTCGTGCTGGTGGCGCAGGCGGGCCGAGACAGCCTGGGCCTCCTCGATCCCGAGCTGGGCCGCATCGTCGACGCGATCCCGGTGGGCAACGAGCCCGCGGCGATTCGATTCGAGCCCGGCGCGAGCGCGGTCTGGGTCTCCCTGTCCGGCGCGGACGCCGTTGCGCGTGTCGACCTCGAGGCACGGAGCGTCACCGATGTGGTCGGCGTGGGCCGCGACCCGCGGGCCATGGCCCTCGATCCAGTCGCCGGCCGCCTCTATGTCGCCTCGATGCTCTCTTCGAACGCGCACCCCCAGGGGGTCCTGCAGGAGGAGGAGGTCCCGCTCGAGCAGCAGAAGGACGTGGCGGTGATCGATCTCGAGGGCCGCGAGGTGATCGGCTGGGTCCACGAGGCCGGCACGATCCTCCGGGGCCTCGCGCTCGCCCCCGGCGCCGGGGGGGGGGCCGCGACCCGCCTGCGCGTGGCGGCGAGCCACCACGACAACACCATCCCGGCGGTGGACGGCGACAAGCACCCGGTGGGCCACGGGCTCAGCGTCGTGGACATCGAGGCCGGCAGCGAGACCTGGCTCCAGGTGGTGGCCGAGGTGGACCTCGACCACCAGCCCAGCTCCCTCGGCCCCGCGGCCAGCCCCTACTCGATGGCCTTCGACCCGACGGGCACGCGCCTGGGACTGACCTTGTCCGCCGGGCAAGCCGTGGTGGTGCTCGACACCACCTCCTGGGAGGAGCTCCGTCGCGTGCCCGCCGGCAGCGCGGCCCGGGGCCTGATCTGGGAGGCGGACGGCCTCTGGACGGCGGCCAGCCTCGACGACCTCGTCCAGCGCTGGGGCCTCGACGAGGAGGGCCTTCCGGATGGCGAGCCCCAAGAGCTGCCTATCGGCGCCGATCCCCGGAGCCTGGAGGTCCGCCAGGGCCAGCGCATCTTCAACGATGCCTCCTTCTCGGCCCACGGCGAGCTGAGCTGCGGCAACTGCCACATCGACGGCTTGACCGACGGCCTGGTGTGGGATCTGCTCACCGATGGGCCCGTCAACACCCTGGCCTTCCGCAACGTGGGCAACACCGCCCCCTTCCTCTGGGGCGGCCAGCTCCCCACCCTCTTCGACTTCAGCCGCGAGGTGCTCAAGCTCGTCGGCGCCCAGGCCAGCGGCGCGGAGATGCACCTCCTGACCCTCTACCTCCAGTCGGTGACGGCGCCGCCAAACCCCTATGCCCTGCCCGGCGGCCGGCTGAGCGAGGAGGCCGAGGCGGGACGCGAGCTCTTCGAGTCCTCCATCGGCCAGGGTGGCGCGGGCTGCGTGAGCTGCCACTCCGGCCCGTTGATGACCAACCAGCAGCTCGTGATGGGGAAGAGCGATGTGCCCACGGACGTGCCGAGCCTCTTCGGGGTCTACGATACCGGTCCCTGGGGCCGCTACGGGCAGTGGGTGACCCTCGAGGGCATGGTGGAGTTCGCGGCCGAGTGGAACGGCGCCGAGCTCGACGCCGAGGAGCTCGCGGCCCTCACCGAGTTCGTGCGGCAGCAGCCGGCCGACCGACTCTACCTCACCAGCTCCGAGCCCCTGGCCGGGTCCCACCATGTGTGGTTCGAGACGAACGTGGAGCTCACCTACTCTGCGGTCCTCACCGCAGGGCAGGAGGCCCTGTTCCAATTCCGCCGTCTCGCGCCGCCCGCGGCGGGCGAGGATGAGGCCGCCGAGCTCGGCCCGGTCTCCGGGAGCTGGGAGCTGGCAGGGCGCTACGCGCGTTTTGTCCCCGATGAGCCCCTCGAGCTCGAGAGCACCTATGTCATCGACGTGGAGGCCGACCTGGCCTCGGTCCTCGGACAGAGCACCAAGACCCCCCAGCACATCGAGTTCCATACGGGCGGGCTCCCCCTGACCGATGTCTCCGGGAGCTGGGAGACGACCCTCTGCGAGGCCAGCATCGGCTGCGTCAGCACCAAGATCGCCGTGATCCAGTCCGTCGGCGGCCAGGTCACCGGTGTGGTCCTCGGCAGCTTCGACGAGGGCTCCCTCGATCACGTCGAGGGCGTCGTCGACGGCATGACCCTGGCCCTCGACCCCTTCGTGGTGCAGACTGCGGACTTCGGACCGATCCAGGCGCCGGCCATCACCACCGAGATGGTGGACGGCGATAGCGACGGCTGGGCGGATAGCGGCCCCTCCCAGCTGGAGCCCGAGCTCTTCGGCGGCCTGTACGACGTGATCATCGACTTCGAGCGCATCAGCTACCCGGACGCGGCCGACGTGGAGTAGCTCTTGCTGCTCCTCGCCGCCGCCATCGCCGCGCTCTTCGCGGGTCCGCTGCTCGTCACCCTCGGAGGGGACGATCGACGGGTGTTGCGTGCAGTGGACGGCTTCGTGCTCGTGGCGGTCGGGGGGCTGGTGCTCCTGCACCTGTTGCCGGCCAGCGTGGAGCTCGCCGGGTGGTGGGCGCTCGTCGCCGCCGGGGTGGGCCTCTTCGTCCCGACCATCGCAGAGCGCGGCCTCGCCGGGAGCATCTCGGATGGGGAGCGCAAGATCGTCCTCCCCCTGGCCCTGGTCGGCCTCGGGGTCCACGCCCTCCTCGATGGGGCGGCCCTCGTCGGGCCCGAGCTCCAGGCGGCGGCGGAGCACCTGCACACCCACGCCCACGACCTCCACCATCATGGGGGGACGGAGTCGAGCGCGGGCCTGCTCGCCGCCGCCGTCATCCTCCACCGCCTCCCGGTGGGCGTCGCTATCTGGTGCGTGGTCCGGCCCCACGGCGGCCCGCGCCGCGCCTTCGTGGCCATCGGCCTCATCGTCGCGGCCACCATCGGCGGCTTCCTGCTCGGCGCCGAGGGCCTCGGAGCGCTGCCACTGCAAGGGATCGCCCTGTTCCAGGCCTTCGTCGCGGGCACCCTCGTGCACGTGGTGTTCCACCACCCGGCCGACCTCCCCGGCCCGGCGGTCGACGACTGCTGCCACGGCCACGAGCCCGAGGAGGGACTCGAGTGGCCCGGGGCCCTCGGCTTCGTCCTCGGGGCCGGGGCGCTCGCGCTCCTCATGGGCCTCGAGGGCGGCGGCCACCTCGAGAGGGCCGCCCCGGGTGCCGTGGAGGCGTTCGTCGCCCTCGCCCTGACCAGCGCGCCCGCCCTCCTCCTCGCTTACGTGGCGGCAGGCCTGCTCAAGGCCTTCCTGCGCCCCCAGCGGGCGGCCTGGCTGGGGCGCGGCGGGCGAGTAGCGCAGGCCGCGAAGGGCACCCTCTTCGGCCTGCCCCTGCCGATCTGCTCGTGCGGGGTGGTGCCCCTGTATCGCAGCCTCGTGACCGCCGGCGTACCGGCCACCGCGGCGGTCGCTTTCCTGGTGGCGACCCCCGAGCTGGGCATCGAAGCCCTCCTGCTCAGCGTGCCGCTGCTCGGCCCGGACCTGGCGATCGCCCGCCTCGTGGCCGCCGTGCTCGCGGCCTTCGTGGCGGCCTTGCTGGTCGGCAAGGTGATGGAGGCCCGCTATAGCGAGGTCGCAGAGCCCCCGGACGAGACCGAGCACGACGGCCCCATCGCGGAGCGGGTCCGCCGGGGGCTGCGCTTCGGCTTCACGGAGCTGGTCGACGAGACGGCACCCTGGATCCTCGCGGGGCTCGTCATCGCCGCGATGGCCCACCCCCTCCTCGACGCCGGCTGGATCGCCGAGGTGCCTCGCGCCGTGCAGATCCCGCTCTTCGCGGCCCTCGGCCTGCCGGTCT
>CAZEHU010000328.1:0-4472 GCA_964511605.1 uncultured Myxococcales bacterium | reverse complement strand
CAGGATTCAGGGCGAGGCGCGTGGTTCGACCGTATGGACACGGAGGGTGACGCGGAAGACGCCGAGCAGAAGGCCGCGGATGTTCGCGGGACCACCCAGGACCAGCGTAGCGAGATCCTCGTTGCGCTGTGTCGGCTGGCGAGCGAGCAGATCGCGCAGCACCGCGACCCCCAGCGGGCCCTCCGCTGGCAGGATCCCGTGAGCGCAGAGACCGAGGCGCTCTTCCGGCGTCTCCGCCGCCGCCATGCCTGAGGTCCCAAGCGCTCCGGACGTCGCGCGCCGTGTGGCAGATGCACTCGAGGCCGCAGGCGTCGACTACGCGATCGGCGGCGCGATCGCCTACGGCTACCATGGTCCGCCGCGCGCGACGAACGACGTCGACCTCACGCTCTTCGCCGACGGCGGCGAGCTGGAGACCGGCCTGGACACGTTGGCCGGCGCCGGCGTCCAACTCGACCGGGCCTCTCCGGTGCGTTCATGGGGCGGTCCCCGAGGGCAGCGAGCGGCGTGATGCCCCGATCTCCTGGCCGGGTTGAGGTGGAGCGCGCCACCCACCAGACTGCGTCCCGGACCAGGAGCTCAGATGCAGACCCGGGGCAGGCGGCGTGGGAACGGGACGATGAGGCTCATCCTTGGGCTGGGACTCCTGGCCCTCGGCCTCGGGGCGTGCGGCGCCTCGAGCTCCGACGGCATCACGAAGCCCGACGCGAGCGAGGCCACCGAGCCCGATGGCGACGTGGTCACGACCCCAGAGCCCGAGCCTGAGCCCGATGCGGCGCCCTCGCTGGAGCCCTCCCCGGAGCCGGCCGACGCGGCGGGGGGAAGCGAGGACGCCGCGGAGCCCGAAGCCGCCACCGACACCGGAGACGCGGAGCCCGAGGTCGTGGATAGCCTGGAGCCCGAGTGTACCGAGAGCCTCGCCACCTTCGACTGTGACGACGAGGACGAGTGCACGGACGATCTATGCGCCGGCGGTGCCTGCACGAGCGTGCCCATCGAGGGCTGCTGCCTGACCGCGCAGGACTGCGATGACGGCGTGGACTGCACGGAGGACACGTGCAACGGCATCACGAAGCAGTGCCTGCACGTCTTCGAGGACAACCACTGCTGCCTCGATGCCGCGGACTGTGAGGACTCCGACACCTGTACCGCCGACCTCTGCGCTGCAAATCGCTGCGTCCACCCCAAGGTCGGCTGCCCGTGCAGCTCCGGTCCATCGTGCAGCGATGACAATCCGTGCACCGCGGAGACGTGCGTCGATGCCGCGTGCGAGTATGAGCCGGTGGCCGGACAAGGGTGCTGTGGGGACGACGCCGGCTGCGACGATGGCGACGCGAGCACGGCGGATCAGTGCCACGAGGGGCTGTGCTGGCACGGTCCGTCGTCTTGCGCGGCCGACAGCAACTGCAGCTCGCCCGACCCTTGCAAGGCGGCGACCTGCGAGGCGGGGGCCTGCCACTTCGCGGCGATCGCGGGCTGCTGCGCGCTCGACAGCCACTGCGACGATGGCCACGAGGCCACCGAGGATCGATGCCTCGAGGGTAGCTGCGCGAGCTGGATCGGCGAGGCCCCCGCGTGCTCCACGAGCGCCGAGTGCCCGACCTTCCTCGAGTGCGCGGAGGTGAGCTGTGTCGAGGCCGCAGGGCGCTGCACCCTCAGCCCTGTGGCCGGCGAGGGATGCTGTACGTCGTTGGCGGACTGCCCCGTCGCCGCCCCGTGCGAGACGGTGAGCTGCGTCGGCCTGACGTGCTCGAGCGCGCCGCTCGAGGGCTGGGACGTGCTGGCGGCCTGGTCCCTCGACGAGCCGGGCGCCCTGTCCACCTGGGCCCTCGAGGTCGACGACTCCGGCGCCCTCTGGCAGCTCCACGACGCCCAGGCGCTCTCGGCGCCCAACAGCCTCTACTACGGCAAGCTGCCGGAGCAGACGTACGACGTCGGCAGCACGTCGGGCAGCGCGACCACGCCCCTCGTGACGCCGCCGGCCGGCGTCGAGCTGCAGCTCCACTTCGGCTTCAACGCCGACATCGAGCCGATCACCTCGACGGACAAGCTCTGGGTGGAGGTGGTCCCGGGCTCACAGGACGCTGTCGGCGCCGAGGTCTGGGACAAGAACGCCGCCGGCGGCCCCGGCACCACCTGGAAGGACGCGATGGTGCCGCTCGGCACCCAGGAGGCCCCCTTCGCGCTCCGCTTCGCCTTCGACTCGGTGGACGAGAAGAGCAACGAGGGGGATGGGGTGTTCGTCGATGGGATCGAGGTTCGGCGGGGTTGTCCCTGACGCTCCGGGTCCTCGACCGGGGAGATCAGAGCCTCTCGAATAGGGGCGCCAGGAAGATATCGCTGATCCCCCTCAGGAGCCTCTTGATCTCGGGATGCTCGATGTCGATCGCGAGCTCATCGACCGCGGCCTGCTCGGCGCGGAGGAGCTCGGAGGCCCAGGTGAGGGTGCCGTGGGTGCCGAGGAGCTCGACGGCGCGGCCGACGTCGGAGGGGGTGGTCTGCTTTCGGGCCTTGGCCAGGATCGCTCGGAGCTCGTCGGCGTGCTCGGGCGGCGCCACCTGCTGGCAGTGGGCGACGAGGAGGCCCGTGCGCCCGTCGGCCAGGTCGCCGCCCCGAGGGGCGCCGGGTTTGCCGCCGATGAGGTCGAGGAGCTCGTCCTGGACCTGGAAGATCACGCCGAGGTGGTCGCCGATGGCCTCGAGGCGGCGACAGACCTCGTCAGGAGCCCCTCCGAGGATCGCGGCGCCCGAGATCGCCATCGCGAACAGGCCGCCTGTACGATCGCGGGTGATCTGCAGCCAGTCCTCGAGGTGCCGCTCTCTGCCGTGGGCCGCCACCTGGGCGGCGGAGAGATCGGACATCAGCCGGTAGATGAGCGCCGTGAGCTTCTGGCGCGCCTCCGCTGGGTGGCCGAGTCGCTCGAGGCAGCCCAGGGCCACCCAGACGAGGCCATCCCCGAGGTTGATCGCCTGGTCGGCGCCGTAGCGAACCCACAGCGTATCCGCCCCGCGGCGCGTCCGCACGCGGGCCTCCGCGTCGTCGTGGACCAGCATGCTGTTGTGCAGGAGCTCGACCGCCGCAGCGAAAGGCACGGCCTCCCGTGCTTCCTGGCCGAAGGCGCGATAGCAGAAGAGCGGGATCACGGCCCTCAGCCGCTTGCCGCCCGTGCCCAGGAGGTATCGCACCATTTCGCCGAGGGAACCCTCGCCACGGTCGGGCGGCGCCACGTCGAGCACGAGGCGCTCGATGTCGGGCCAGAGCTCGTCGCGGACCCGGCGGATCTCCTCCATCGTGATGGGAGGGGGGTGCCCAGCGACGCTGGCCCCCGCGGCCTGCACGCCGGCGGTGCCGTTGCGCTCCGCCAGAATCGCCTCCGCGCCCGCCGCCGAGATGGTCCGGCGCCGGATCATCTCCTCGACGATGCCATCGAGCTGGTGATGCGAGGCCCCCGCGGCCGCCGCGATGTTGCGTGCGTGCAGGGACATGTGGCCGCGCTGGATACCCTCGGTGGCCAGCGCCAGGATCGCGGCGAGGTTCTGGGCCAGCCCGACCGCCGCCGCGTGGCGACCGACCGCGGACGCCCCCTCGACGCCGAGCACCTTCAGCAGCACCTTCACCACCGGGTGCACCGTCACGACCCCGCCGACCGTACCCACCTGCATCGGCAGGGTGATCTTGCCGACCAGCGCGTCCTCTTCGGCGCGCCACGTGGCCAGCGCGGTGTAGCGCCCGTCCCGCGCACCATAAGCGTGCACCCCGGCCTCGACCGCCCTCCAGTCCTGGCCGGTGGCGAGGAGGAACGCGTCCACGCCGTTCATGATGCCCTTGTTGTGGGTCGCCGCCCGGTAGGGATCCACCTCGGCGAAGACGCTGGCGGCCTGCACCCGATCGGCCACCTGGCGGCCGGTGTAGCCGAGCTCCGGGCGATCGAGGAGCTCGAGGGGGACCCGCCCCGTGGCGCTGACGAGGCGCTGATCGGCCAGGTTCGACAAGATGCGCAGGAAGGCCTGCCCGCCGGTGAGGCGCTCGGCCTCGGGCGCTAGAGCCTCCACCATGCCGTTGACGAGGTTGGCGCCCATGGCGTCGCACACGTCCACGTGCAGGTGCATGACCAGCATCGGTCCTATGGCGGTCTGTTCGAAGGGCCGGACCACCAGCCCGCGAGCCCCGCCGCCCCGTGCCACGAGCCGTGGGTTCTGGTCGTTGGCGATGCTGACGAGCTCGTCCTCGGCTGCCTCCAGGGCCGCGCGGCCCGCGGCGAGATCGGGCACAGCGCAGAGCTGGATCTGTCCGATCATCAGCGGGGCCGTGGCCTCGGTGCGGATGCCGTCTCGCCCCCGCAGGAGCTTGGCCGCGTGGCTGGCTGCCGCCACCACGCTCGGCTCCTCGATCACCATCGGGATGAGGCGATCGACGTCGTCCACGCGGAAGTTCGCCGCGAAGCCCACCGGCAGGTGGAAGAGGCCCACGAC
>CAZEHU010000327.1:0-4474 GCA_964511605.1 uncultured Myxococcales bacterium | reverse complement strand
GGTCTACCGCGGCGCCGAGCCCCCACCGGACCTCGGCCCTCCGCCTGCGGATGGGACCTTCATCTGGGCCGAGGGGGATCCAGAGTTCCTCGATCCCAACTTCATCAGCGAGTCCTCGGGCACGATGATCGGCAGCCAGATGTTCGAGGGCCTGCTCGCCTGGGCGCCGGGCAACGCGCCACCGCGACCCGCCCTCGCTGAGCGCTTCGAGGTCTCCGAGGACGGTCGCACCTATACCTTCCACCTCCGGAAGGGCCTGGTCTGGTCCGATGGCGTGCCCCTGACGGCGGAGGACCTCCGCTGGTCCTGGATGCGCGGCTTGGACCCGGGGACCGGCAGCAAGAACGCCCAGCAGCTCTGGTACATCCAGGGGGCCCAGGCCTTCCACGAGGGCAAGGTGAGCGATCCGACCACCGTGGGAATCGAGGTGGTCGACCCCCTCACCCTCCGGGTCATCCTGCGCGACCCGACCCCCTACTTCCCGGATCTGGTGGCCTACATCGCTTATGCGCCCGTCCCGCGCCATGCGGTCGAGGCCCACGAAAAGCAGTGGGTGCGGCCGGAGAACATCGTCGTCTCCGGTCCCTACACCATGACGAGCTGGACGCCCCGTGACCGCCTCGGACTCGCCAAGAACCCCCGCTACTGGGACGCCGACAACGTCTCCATCGACAAGGCCGTCGTCCTCTTCAGCGACCCCGAAGAGATGATGACTCGCTTCTACGATACCGGGCAGTGCCACTGGATCCGCCCGCTGCCCACCGACAAGGTGCGCGAGTGGATCGAGGCAGGGCGCAGCGACCTGCACATCGATCAGCAGATGTGCACCTACTACTACCACTTCCGCGTCGACAACCCGCCCTTCGACGATCCCCTCGTCCGCCGGGCGTTGAACATGGCGATCGACAAGGAGCGCCTGACCCGCCACGTGCTCGCCTCGCGCCAGGTGCCCGCCACGCACCTCCTCAGCGACATGTTCACTTCGATGATGGGCTACCGGCCGGTGGAGGGCGACGCCTTCGATCCACGGGGCGCCAAGGAGCTCCTCGCGGAGGCCGGCTACCCGGGGGGCGTGGGCCTGCCGCCCATCGAGATCATCTACAATACCTACGAGTCCCACCGCCTCATCGCCGAATTCGTGCAGCGGAACCTGAAGGACAACCTCGGCCTCGAGGTGGCGGTCCACAACATGGAGTGGCGCTCGCTCCTCAAGCTGGCCCAGTCGGGGCAGTTCCAGATCGTGCGCATGAGCTGGTGCGCCGACTACCCGGACCCGATGACCTTCCTCGAGGTCTTCCACTCCAAGGCCGAGAACAACTACGCCGCGTACCTCAACCCCGCGTACGACCGCCTCCTCGTGCGCATCAAAGGGGAGACCGATCCGCGAGCGCGCAATGTCCTGATCTGCGCCGCCGAGAAGGTGCTGAACCGCGATGTGCCGCTTCTCACCTTCTACTTCTACACGCGCTCCTACCTGCTTCGGGACTTCGTCGAGGGCTTCGAGGCGCAATACCAGGACCACCACCTCCTCCGGGATCTGTCGATTCGCCAGGGGACGGCGCCTGTGTCCGGCCCCGAGGGCGGCGGCGGGGAAGGGGGAGAGTAGCCAATGCTGCGCTACGTCCTCGGCCGCTTGGTAGGCGCCCTGGTGGTGCTCTGGGCCATCATCACCATCAGCTTCTTCCTCATGCGCTTCGCGCCCGGCAGCCCCTTCGACGCCGATCGTCGCCTGCCCCCCTCGGTCGAGGCCAACAAGTGGCTCATCTACGGTATGGGCGTGGAGCTCGACGCCCCCGCCGCAGGCACGATCCACATCAACGAGGAGGCCGTCGCCGGACGAGAGTACGATGCGGGCTTCGCGGTCGCCGAGGTCGAGGGCGCGGACGGCCGCCGCAGCCCCGTCGTCATGGACACCTCCGGCAAGCTGGTGGCCATCGCGGCGGAGACCGGTGAGAGCGTGGAGGTCGGACAGCGCGTCGCCGTCGTCCCCAAGTCCCTCACCAGTCAATACCTCACGGCCCTCTGGAACTACGCCCGCCTCGACTTCGGCAAGACCATCTCCTCCGATGGCCAGCGCTCGGTCTTCGAGAACCTCATGCTCGGGCTGCCCATCTCGATGGAGCTGGGCCTCATGGCGCTGCTCTTCGCCTTGCTCTTCGGTGTCTCCGCCGGCCTCTACGCCGGCCTCATGCAGAATACGCTCGGCGACTACACCGTGATGAGCCTCTCGATGGTGGGCATCAGCGTGCCGACCATCGTCAGCGGACCCCTGCTCATCCTGCTCTTCGTCTTCTGGCTCGATCTCTTGCCTTATGGCGGCTGGGATAGCTGGCAACACAAGATCCTGCCGGTGGCCACCCTCGGTCTGGTCTACACCGCCTACTTCGCACGGCTGACCCGGGGCGGCATGCTCGAGGTGATCCGCTCCGACTACATCCGCACCGCGCGGGCCAAGGGACTCGACGAGCGCAAGGTGGTGGTCCGCCACGCCCTCAAGGGCGCCATCCTGCCGACGGTGACCTTCCTGGGGCCGGCGGTGGCCCGCATCGTCTCCGGCTCCATCGTCGTCGAGCGGGTCTTCGCGATCCCCGGCCTCGCCGAGTACTTCGTCACCCCCGCCCTGAACCGCGACTACCCCATGGTCATCGGGGTCGTGGTGCTCTACTCCGCCCTCCTCGTGATGATGAACCTGGCGGTGGACATCGCGTACACCGTGCTCGACCCGCGCGTGAGCTACGACTGATGGGCGCCACCTCCCCCGAGGGCCGGAGGGCCCCTACCAAGGCGGACAAGGGCCACAGCCTCTGGTCCGACGCCTGGGCACGACTGAAGAACAACCGAGTGGCCGTCGGCAGCGCCTTCTTCGTCGTCATCGTCGCCATCTGCGGCTACTCGGCCCCCTTCGTCGCCGAGCACCTGACCCACTTCTCCCTCGACGAGATCCACACCGAGCTGGCGTTCCACCCGCCGGGCACCCGGGACGTCTCCCACGACTTCCCCACCTACGACGGCGACAAGGGCGCCTTCGACGCCATGGACCTCGACGGCGATGGCCGCATCGCCTGCCGCCTCGAGCCCCTCGAGGAGGCAGTACATCCCGGGCTGAAGTGGCTCGAGCTCAACGCCCCCACCCTGCACACCCGCGCCCGGGAGGGCCTGGCACGCCTCGATGCCAGGGTGCCGATCCAGGGCCTCCTGCGCTACGCCTCGGGCCGCCTCGTCTGCCCGGAGCTCGACGAGCTCGCCAAGCTCGGCCGCCACTTCGACTTCCTCTTCGAGGAGTACGACCTCGCCACCGGCGATGCGAAGCCGGTCCCGGGCAAGCTCGAGCCGGACGGGTACCTCACCTGGCTGGAGTTCCCCCAGACCGACGAGCAGCTCTCCGAGCGCTATCGCCGCCGTGGGCTCAGCGGCGAGACCGCCTTCCGCAACCTCGACGTGGACAGCGACGGCCTGCTCACCGTCGGAGAGGTCACGGAGCGCATCCGCTACCTCCGGGCGGACAAGCGCCACCTCCTCGAACACTTCGACCTCGATCGCGACTTCGCACTGACCCGCCAGGAGTTCCCCGGCGCCCCCGTCCTGCGCACCTTCCGCGCCGGCACCGATGGGCAGGGCCGCGACGTGTTCACCCGCCTCTTCTACGGGGCCCGCATCTCGATCACCATCGGCCTCCTCGCCACCTTCGTGAGCCTCTGCATCGGCGTGATCTACGGGGCGGTGTCCGGCTTCTACGGGGGCCGCGTCGACAACATCATGATGCGCATCGTCGACGTGCTCTACGGGCTGCCCTTCATGTTCATCGTGATCCTGCTCATCGTCGTGGTGGGCCGGAGCACCATCAACCTCTTCATCGCCCTCGGGGCCGTGCAGTGGCTCGCTATGGCCCGCATCATCCGGGGCCAGGTCATCAGCCTGAAGACCCGCGAGTTCGTCGAGGCCGCCCACGCGATCGGCACCTCGAAGATGGCGATCATCTTCCGCCACCTCATCCGCAATACCATCGGGCCGGTCATCGTCTACTCGACCCTGCTCGTACCCGGCGTGATCCTGCAGGAGGCCTTCCTCAGCTTCCTCGGCCTCGGGGTGCAGCCCCCAGATCCGAGCTGGGGCAATATGATCACCGAGGGGGCCAGCAAGATGCAGGACTACACCTGGCTCATCCTCTGGCCCGGCCTCGCCCTGGCCACCACCCTCTTCGCGATGAACTTCCTCGGCGATGGTGTGCGCGACGCCCTCGACCCCCACCAGCAGAAGACCTGATGGAGGCCTCCCGCCAAGGGGCTCCGCCCCCCCTGCTCGAGGTCGAGGACCTGGTGGTCCAGTTCAAGACCGAGGCCGGCTGGCTCACCGCCGTCGACGGCCTCAGCTATACCCTGCACAAGGGCCGCACCCTCGGCATCGTCGGAGAGAGCTTCAGCGGCAATGCGGTCACCAACCTCGCGGCGTTGAGCCGTCTCCCCCAATCCCTCAA
>CAZEHU010000326.1:0-4480 GCA_964511605.1 uncultured Myxococcales bacterium | reverse complement strand
GCTCGTCGGCGCCCTGCGCCTCGTAGACGGCGGCGCGCTCTGTCGGATCTCCGGCGTCCCGGAGACCCTGGAAGCGCACCCCCTTCACGATGCGGCCGTCGCGGACATCGAGGCAGGGGATGATGCGGGTGGTCAGCACGGCGCTCCCTCCACCGGCTGATCGAGCCAGCGCTTGAGGAGGTCCGAGCCCCAGGTGCCCGAGAGCTCCGGGTGGAACTGGCAAGCGAGGATGGGGCCGCGCTCGAGGGCGGCGACGAAGGAGCCGCCGTGATCGGTCGTGGCCCCGGTCCAGCCCTCCGGCAGCTCGGGGACGTGGTAGCTGTTGGCATAGTAGGCGTAGCCGAGCGTGATCAGCCGAGAGCTGGGCAGGGGAACCACCTGGTTCCAGCCGAGCTGGGGGATGCGCAGGTCCCCGGTGAAACGCTGGACGTAGCCGGGCACCAGGCCCAGGCCCTCGATGCCCGGGCTCTCCTCGCTGCCCTCGCAGAGGACCTGGAGCCCCAGACAGATGGCCAGGGTCGGGCGGACCTCCTCGATGCGGGCCCGCACCGCCTCGTCGAGGCCGTGGGCCCGGAGGGTCTCGAGCGCTGCGGCGAAGGCGCCGACGCCGGGCAGGACGACCCTCTCGGCTCGGGCGACCCGCTGCGGATCCTCTGTGAGCTCGGGGCGGGCCCCCAGCCGGCGCAGCGCCGCGAGCACGCTGGCCAGGTTCGCCGTGCCGGTGCGGACGACGAGGACCTCGGGGCCGACGCTCATCGAAGGCTGCCCTTCGTGGAGGGCACCGCGTCCGAGCCGTCCCGGGTCAGGGCCTCCCGGAGGGCCAGGGCAGTGGCCTTGAAGGCGGCCTCGGCCTTGTGGTGATCATTGTCTCCCTCGAGCACCTCGACGTGCAGGGCCATGCGGCCGGCGAGGGCGAGGGAGCGGAGCACGTGGCCGAGATTCTCACAGGCCAGCTCTCCGAGGCGCTCCCGCTGGAGGCCCAGGCGCACCTTGGGCCACGGACGCCCGCTGAGGTCGACGACAGCGCGCGCGAGGGCCTCGTCGAGGGGGGCGTAGGCGTGTCCGAAGCGGCGGACGCCCTTCCGCTCACCGAGGGCCTCGTCGAGGGCCTCGCCGAGGGCGAGGGCGCAGTCCTCAGCGGTATGGTGATCGTCCACCTCGAGGTCGCCGGTGCACCGCAGCTCGAGGTCCAGGCGGGCGTGCCGTGCGAGGGCGGTGAGCATGTGATCGAGGAAGCCGATTCCGGTCTCCACCTGCGCCTGGCCGCTGCCGTCGAGGTCGAGCCGCAGGGTGATGTCGGTCTCGCTGGTCTTGCGGTGGACGGTGGCGGTGCGAGCGCTCATGGCAGGAGCTCCTCGAGTTCGCGGAGGGTTCCGAGGACCCGAGCGCAGCCAGCGCGCAGCAGGATCTCCCGGGGATCGGTGGTCGCCCCACCCGGGACGGGGAGCGGCTCGCCGGGGGGGAGGATGCCGAGGGGGACGACGCCGGCTCCACGGGCGGCACGAGCGTCGTCCGGGGTATCGCCGATCATCCACGCGGACTCGACGCCGAGGGCCTCGAGGGCCAGGTGCACCGGGGCGGGGTCGGGCTTGAGCGCGGCGTCGTCCATCGTGACCACCACCGGGAAGAGGTCGAGCAGGTCCTCGCGCTCGAGGAAGCGGCGGGCGTCGACTCGGGGTCGCCCGGTGACCACCGCGAGGGAGCGGCCCTCGGCGAGGCCCTCGAGGAAGGCCCGCTCGGGGATGAGGGCCTCGGTCTCCCAGAGGCCGGGGGTCGTCTCGTCGCCCCAGTAGAGGTGCTCGAAGCGCTCGGTGACCTCCTCGAGGGAGGCCTCGACCCCCTTGGCCTGCACGAGGCGCCACGTGAGCACCCAGTCGTTGTTGGCGTCCCCCTTGGCCTTGGCCGCGCGAACATCCTCGGGGCTCAGGGCCGCGCCGAGCTCCGCCCCCGTGCGCAGGATCACCTCGCGGTAGGAGCGCGAGACGTCGGCGAGCACGCCGTCCATATCGAAGAGGATCGCCTCGGGGGCGAGGGCGGCGCGCAGGCCCGCGCGGAGTCGGCGGAAGTCGTCGCGATCCCCCGGACAGGTGATGCGGACCGCATCCTCGAGCCCCTCGCGGCCGGGCCACGCCCGGATACCGATGCCGAGGCCAGCCATGGCGTCTCGGAGCCACAAGGCGTCGACGTCACGCGCGAAGACGAAGTTGCCCTCACCCCGGATCGGGCGAGCGCCGAGCACGCTGAGCTCGCCGGCGAGGCGCTGCCGCTCCTCGCGCACGCGGGTGATGAAGGCGGCCTGGGCCTCGGCGCCCTCCTCGAGGCGCCGCGAGGCCACCACGAGCGAGGGTCCGGCGACCGGATAGGGGTTGCCGGCCGCCCGCAGCCAGCCGACGAGGTGCTCGGGGCCGAGGGCATAGCCGACGCGCAGCCCGGCGAGGCCCCAGGCCTTCGACAGGGTGCGGAAGACCAGGGCGTTGGGCAGGCGGGCGGCGTACTCGGTGAGGTCCTGGTCGGCGAACTCCACGTAGGCCAGGTCGACGATGAGCAGAGCGTGGGGCGCCGCGCGGGAGAGCCGCTCGAGGTCGATGACCGAGGCCACGGCCCCGGTGGGGTTGTTCGGGCTGACCACGGCGATGGCGCTCGTCTGCTCGTCCACGAGGTCCAGCACGGCCTCGACGGGCCAGGGCCCCTCGGGCCAAGCGACCTCACGTACCTCGGCGCCGGCCGCGCGGGCGTAGCGACCGATCATCTCGAAGGTCGGCGCCGGCAGGATCAGGTTGCGGCCCGGACCCAGGGTGGCGCGGCAGGCGCGGTCGAGGGCGTCGTCGCCGCCGCCGGTGACGATGACCTGCTCGGGGGACAGACCATGCAGGGCGGCGAGCTGGGCCTCGAGAGCCCCGGTGTGGGGATAGCGGCGGAGCACCTCGGGATCCGCTTCGGCGAGGGCCGCGAAGACCTCGGGGGGGGAGCGCAGGCCCTCGTTCCCGTCGAGGACGAGATCCACGGGCGCGGGATGCCGCGGCACCCGATAGGGCTGCGCCCGCTCCAGGAAAGGCATCGGTCGCGGGCCGAGGGAGAAGAGCGGGGAGGAGGGATCGACCACCCGGCGCTCAGGGAACGATCTGGGCGAGTCGGCTGACGACGATGTCGGTGCCGCCGCGGGCTTTGAGCAGAGGGATGAGCGCCGGGAGCTCCTCGCGAGGCACGGCAGCCTTGACCGCGTATCCCGAGTCGCCGTGCAGCGCGGCGATGGTGGGCTCGCGCATGCAGGGGAGGACTGCGATGAGGCCCTCGAGGTCCTCCGGGCAGACGTTGACCTCCACCATCACGCGGCAGCGGGCCACGAGGACGGCCCGCAGGAGCAGGACGAAGTCCTCGATGGCGCGGCGCCGGGCGGGATCGGCCATGGCGCCTGCCGAAGCGTACAGGCGTGTGGACGAGCGCATGAGCTCGCCGACGACCTCCAGTCCATTGGCGCGGAGCGTCGAGCCGGTGGCGCTGTTGTCGACGATGAGGTCCGCGTCCTCCGGCGGGAAGACCTCGGTGGCGCCGTAGCTGTGCACGAGGGTGGCGCGCAGCCCCTCGGCCTCGATCCATGCCCGGGTCAGCCGCTCGTACTCGCTTGCGACGACCCACGGGGTCTCGTCCGCGGCGCGGGGTGGCAGCCCTCCCTCGTCGCCCAGTAGCTCCTGAGGGGCGGCGGCGACGATGCGGACCGGATTCAGCTCGGTGTCGAGGAGCTGCACGAGCTCCCCCTCGAGGCCCTTCTCCCGCACCCAGTCCGCCCCGGCGAAGCCCAGGTCGCGGGAGCCCGCGTGGAGCATCTCCACGATGTTCTGGGGCTTGAGCATCTTGGCCTCGAAGCCCTCGAGGCCGGCGCCCATACCCACGATCGGCCGGTAGCCGCGCGCCGAGGTGCGGATCGGGACCCCGGCGTCGGCGAGGAGGGCGGCGACCCCCTCCTGCATGCGGCCCTTAGGCAGGCCGAGGCGGATGCGAGGGGTGGAGCGGATGGTGCTCATTGGGGAGCCACGGCCAGGAGGACCATGCGATCGAGGCTCCAGACGTAATTGCCCTCCTCGTCGAGCCCGGCCGCCGTGGCGGCCCACTTGTAGGCGCCTGGCGGGATGATGTGCCCGGGCACCTGAAAGGTGAACGCGAAGTGGCCGGTCTCATCGATGGGGAGCGGGAGCGTGGTGATCGGTTCGTCCTCTGGCGCGGCGTCCGCGTGGAATACGGGGATCAGCACGGCAGCGGCGGCGGGATCGGCGCGACCCTCGATGAGGAACTCGTCGCCGACGTGCACGAGGCGCCCTGGCATGCCGTGGATCTCCTGGACGGCGAAGTCCAGGAAGGCGTCGGGGGGCATCAGGCTGGGCTCGTCGGGGCCGACGAGGCTGTCGCGGATGCCCACCGGTCGATACACCAGGTCGCCGGTGGCGGGGTGGCGGGTGCAGCCGTGGGGCGCGGGACCGTCCAC
>CAZEHU010000325.1:0-4489 GCA_964511605.1 uncultured Myxococcales bacterium | reverse complement strand
ACTCGAGGGCGACGAGCGCCGGGCAGGGGTGGCGGCGCATGAACTCCGCCTGGTCGTGGCTCGTGGCGTCGGACTGTAGCTCGCGGATCGGATTCACGGTCCGCTCCATCGGCGCGCCCCGCCGGGATCTGAAGGAGGAAATCGATCGACCTCGTGGAGGTCCTCGGCGAGGATGACGACCGTCATGGTGCCGAGGCTCCCACCCAGGCTCCGATGCGGAGTGCCTGCCTTCACCGCCATCGTCGGCCGAGGACGCGAGGGGCGCCGCAAAGCGAGCGCGGCGCTGGCCGATCGGCTGGTGGCGGAGGGGCTGTCGGTCGGGGGATTCCGCCAGGTGCCCGTGTACCACGACCGCACCGGGGAGCGCATCGGCTACGAGCTCGAGAACCTGGACGGCGGGGAGCGGCACACCCTGGCGTACCAGGCCTGCGCGCCGCTCCTCTGCGATCTGGCGTTCGTACCGGAGGCCTTCGCGGTCGCCCGCCGGTGGACCCTCGCTCGCTCCTACGACGTGGCCTTCGTGGAGTGCGGGCGTCTCGAGGCGCAGAAGACCGGGCACTGGCCCCTCGTGCTCGAGCTGCTCGGGCCGGAGGCCCGCGCGGAGACAGCGCCCCGCCACGTCGTGCTCTCGGTGCGACCCGTGGTCACCGCGCCGATCCTCCTCGAGCTGCCCGATCCGGTGGCGTGGCTGGAGATCGAGCCCCTCGAGGAGAGGGAGGAGGCCACTGCGCTGCCCGACCTCCGGCCCCTCGTGGAGGCGATCGTGGGCGAGCTGGGCGGCTGATGGGCATAGGAGCCCCCCGGCGCCATGGCCCCCGGGGCGGCCCGCGCACGGTGGAGTAGCGTGCGCGGGTGATCCGGATCCTCGTGCTGCTGCTTCTGTCCGCCTCGGTCGTGGGGGGCTGCGGAGCGACGCTCGTGGAGCGGCTCGTCGAGCAGGATCGGAGGTTCGAGGGCGATCGATGCGCGGCGATCGAGCTGCGGGACGCCGGCTCCGTGCGCGACGCGCTCCTGCTGGACTCGGGCGAGATGGGGGTCGCCACCGGGGTGCACATGCTCGAGGATGGGGGCGGCGCGCTCTCTGCGCGGGCCTGGCTCTCCGATGCGGCGGGCGAGCAGCTCGACGTCCAGTACTTTATCTTCTCGGCCGACAACGTCGGCCTCATCGCCGCCGACCACCTGCTCCGAGCCGCCGAGCGCGGGGTGAGGGTGCGGGTCCTGGTCGACGACCTCCTGGTGCACGGGGACGCGGACTTTCTCTGGGCTCTCGACCAGCACCCGAGCCTGGAGATCCGCGTCTACAACCCGATCATCAACATCGGGAAGAACATCGCGGAGAAGCTGACCCGGATCGCCACCGACTTCCGCGGCATCAACCAGCGCATGCACAACAAGACCTTCCTCGTCGACGGTCTGGCGGCGATCACCGGCGGCAGGAACGTGGCCGACGAGTACTACGACTTCGATGCGGCGTATAACTTCCGGGATCGGGACGTGCTCCTGCTCGGCGGGGTCGTCGCCGAGGTCCAGCGCTCCTTTCAGGTCTACTGGGAGCACCGGCTGAGCGTGCCGATCGAGGAGCTGATGGATCGCCCGCAGGGGCCCCCCCCCGAGGCGGTGTGGCACGCGCTCCACCAATACGCCTGCCACCCCGACAACTTCTGGCCCACCGTGCGCGAGCGCATCCACCGGGTGCCGGAGCGCTTCGCCGAGATCCGGCGGGCCGGCGGCTTGCGCTGGGTGCGCGACGTGGAGTTCGTCTGGGATCCCCCCGGCAAGAGCGATCGGGTCCGCGGGCTCGGCGGGGGCAGCATCACCACCACGGCCCTGGCCAGCCTGGTGCGCTCGGCGAAAAGGCGGGTGCTGATCCAGACGCCTTACCTGGTGACGACCGAGCTGGGCAAGGGCCTGTTCCGGGAGGCCACCGAGCGTGGGGTCGAGGTGCTCATCCTCACCAACAGCCTGGCCTCGACCGATGGCATCGAGGCCTTCAGCGGCTACGCGAGGGATCGGGAGGCGCTCCTCCGCACCGGCGCCAAGGTCTTCGAGTTCCGCCCCGACGCTCGGGTGCGCCAGGAGGCGATGACCAGCGCTCGCGTCGAGGCCACGGGCGACTATCCGCGCTTCGGCCAGCACGCCAAGACCATGGTGATCGACGAGCGGGTCCTGGTGGTCGGGACCTTCAACGTCGATCCGCGCAGCGCCAACCTCAACACCGAGTGCGTGGCGGTCATCCCCTCCCCGGAGCTGGCCGAGGGCGTCGCCCGCCACATCGAGGTGGAGATGCAGCCGGACAACGCCTGGCCGGTCACGGAGGACGACAGCCCCGATCGCAGGGCGAGCTTCGGGCGACGGGTGAAGCTCTGGTGGTCACGGATCTTCCCGAAGTCGATCTTGTAGGCCGAGCGCCTCAGCGGCCTTGGGGCCCTGCCGCCTCCGGCTTCCCATCGCGTCTCTGCGAGTCGAAGAGGACCTCGGCGTAGCGGTCGAGCTTGGCTGGATGGAGGACCCTCGTGGGTCCCTTGCGGTCCACCTCCATGCCGACCGACCAGGCGCAGAGCTCGGAGCAGTACAGCTTCTGATCGTCCGGGGCGCCGACGGTGCCGAGGAAGTCGTACTTGGCGCCGACCTTGGAGCGGGCTCGGACCGCGGCCTCGGCGCCGGTGACCATCGTGGCGCCGTGGGGGCGCAGGAGGACGACGCGGTGGGCGTTGTCGAGGAACTCGCGGAGGGTGACGACGCGCACCCGTGGCGCGACGGCCTCGATGACCTCCGTGCGATCGAGGTCCAGAATCGCCGCGTGGCTCAGCGGCGCGTTGGTGGTGCCGGCGACCAGGTGGTCGGCGGCGTGGTAGCCGCGGATCGCGAGCCAGTCGCCGCTCTGCCCGCGGGCCAGGATCGCGTGCATCCAGCTATGGGTCTCCCGCTCCGCCGCCGGCCCCTCCTGGCGGCGCGCGGGCTCCAAGCCGGTGCAGGCGGGGACGCCGCTCGGTCCGATGGCGGCGAGGAGGAGCCAGAGGAGCTGACCCTGCCGGCCCGAGCCGGGCATCGGGAGCGTGAGGCCCATCACTCCGCGTGGCAGATGGGCTTGATGCCCCCCGTCGAGGGCGCCTTGCACGCATTCCACCCCGCCGCATGCTCCGCACAATCCGCGGGCGTCTTGCACGATGGCACCACGTGCCGCCACGCCCCCTGGCCGCCGGACACCAGCAGGCACTCGTAGCTCGGCTTGTCCTCCGCGCTGAGCTGGCTGGCGGTATCGTCGTTGCAATTGCAGCCGCGGGTGCAGAACCCGAAGAGGCTGTTGGTGATGTTGCCGTCCTCGCCCGGCAAGAGGCAGAACGTCGTGGCGCATTGGGCATCCGCTGTGCAGTGGGCGCCCGCCGGCAAGAGCTCGCCGGCGGGATCGGTGAGCTCGGTGTCGTAGGGGAACTCGCAGCAGGTAGCCGAGCCACACGAGGAGTTCACGCCGAGGGGGTCGCCGCCGCCCTCCCCGCCCGTGCCTTCGGCGCCAGTCCCTCCTCCGGTGCCGGAGGCGCCTCCGCTCGAGCTTCCGGACTCCTCGACCCCCTTCTCGTCGTCCGCGCAGCCGCCCGCGGAGGGAAGGGCACCCGCGACGGATAGGAGGACAGGGAGCGCTGCTAGCAGCGACGAAAGGGCCGAGGGGCGCGCGCCTGGTTGCATCGGGGGCCTCGTGGCAGGGGGATCTCGTCCTTGCGCTCGCGGAGCGCGGCGAAGAGTGTAGCGCATGATCGTCCCTCCCGAGGCCCCTTGCGGTCCCGATCGCGTCCGACCCGGTCCTGGCCAGCGTGGTCCCGGGGGGCGCCTGGCCCTTGGCCTGCTCCTCCTCGCGACGGCAGCGTCGATTCAGAGCATCGGCCGCGGCACCGCGCGCGCGGAGACCGCTTGGGCCGAGCGGAGCGGTGGCCCCTTCGCCCAGGGACGCTCGCGCGCCCACCTGAGCGGCGGGACGACCTCGGCCTTCGGGACCTCGTCCGCCCTCGTGCTCGCGGGCGGCTTCGGCTACTTCGTGCTCGATGGCCTCGAGGTGGGGGTGGATGCTGGCGTGCGCCTCCTGGCCGATCCCTTCCTGGCCCAGGTGGGGCCCCAGGTGCGCTACCTGATCGACACGCGAGCCGGCGCCTACCCCTACGCCGGTGTCTTCCACCGGCACTGGTTTCTCGGGGATGGCCTCGGAGACATGGACTCGGTCGGCGCCCGCGTCGGGGTCCTCGTGCGCTCGGGCGGCAGCCTGCTGGGCCTGGCGTGGGTGGATTGGAACCCCTGCGGAATGACTGGCACGGGCCTGTGTCCAGCACCAAAGGTATGGCGGTGGGTATGGCCGAAGTATGACGGATTGCTACGTGTGGGCATACTGCCGTTTCAGGAGTGCCTGGCTGCGCCTTGCTGGTTCTACGAACACTTCTAGACTCTATCTTCGAAGCGTGACTTCTCGTACGCTTCTCAGCTACTTTGTAAGCTTTCGACA
>CAZEHU010000324.1:0-4495 GCA_964511605.1 uncultured Myxococcales bacterium | reverse complement strand
GTTCGTGCCGCCGGATCACGATCGCTCAAAGCCCGCCCCCCTGGTGATCTGCCAGCGTGATCACCCGGGCGAGACCAGGCGCAAGCTCTTCGTCAAGAGCTATGACCTCGGCAAGTCCCATCTGCCCATCACCCTCGAGAAGAAGGACGACGGCTCCTGGAAGGTCGTCGGGTACAGCCCATGATGCGAAAGCAGCTCCGCCCCCTGCTGGTGGCCCTCCTGCTCCTCCCGGCGTGTGTCGAGGAGGGCCCTCCTGAGGCCTCGAGCGACGAGGGCCTGGTGATGCGCGCGCTCGCGCTCACCGGGGGCTCCTGCGCGGAGCCGAAGATCGACGCCTTCGCCGACATCTCGTCGGTGAAGTTCACCATCAGCGGCTTCGACCCCGAGAGCGGGGAGTTCGAGTCGCTGATCGAAGAGAGCCGGCCGCTGAGCGGCTCGAGCTTCAAGGTCAAGGGGGTGCCCGAGGGCAGTGGCCACCAGCTCACGCTCCTCGCGACGGGCGCCCAGTCGAGCTGGTACGGCTGCGAGGACGACGTCACCGTGATCCGCGACGAGGACAACCTCGTCGACGTCCTGCTCGGACGCCACGGGGGCTTCTCGTGCCTGCAGGATCGGGTCCCCAACGCGGTGGCAAACGTGGTCTTCCCCGCTGCGGTGGAGCTCGGCGACGGCCGCGTCCTCATCACCGGCGGCTTCACCCACGTGAACGTCATCAACAACGGCACCAAGACGGTGTTGACCGGTGGGTCCAGCGCCGCCTACCTCTTCGATCCGGACACGGGCGCGACCACCGAGCTCATCGGCGGAATGGGCAACGACAAGGGACGCGGCGCCCACGCGATGGCGTTCATCCCCTCTCCGACCGGCTCGGACGCCGGCAAGGTCCTGATCATCGGCGGCGCGAACGAGCTGGTGCTCGCCACCGGCGATGCCTTCCCATTCCAGCTCGACAAGGAGAACGCCCGCGCGGACTACGTCCTCTTCGATGTGACCACCGAGACCTTCACCGCGGGCGAGGACACCATGCGCTTCAAGCGCGCGTTCCCCCGCATCCACCGGCTCAACGACGGCACGGTGGTCATCACCGGCGGCGGCGAGTGGCCCTACGACGCGACGGATGTGAGCCAGGAGGCCGAGGTCTTCGATCCTTATGCGGAGGATGGCGGGGAGATCGTCCCGACCTTCCTGTTGACCAACCTCTTCTCGACCTTCTTCGGCCGCGCGGGTCATAGCCTCACCTTCATCAAGAACTCCCAGGACGGCCTCAGCCAGCTCCTGGTCTGGGGTGGAACGGTGCCGGACCTCGAAGGCACCTTCGCCGCCGAGATCCTCAAGCAGAGCGCGCAGCAGAAGGAGGGCATCGACGGCTCCTTCGCCGAGGTGGACGTGCAGCCCCTCGACGGCTCGGACGTCCCCTTCACCTACTTCCACGAGATGACGCCCCTCGGGGGCAGCCGCTTCCTTCTGACCGGCGGCACCCGGGTGGAGTGCACCACGTCCGACAAGCCCGATACCTGCACCATGAAGGCGCCGGCGGACGACGAGGCCTGGCTCATCACGTACTCCGACGACGCTGGCCCGACCGCCACCGTACAGAAGGTCCCGGGCCTCGGCGCGGGCCGGGTCTTCCACTCGACCCACCCGATCAGCGACGTCGCCGTCGCCACGGTGGGCGGCTTCGACAGCATGAACGCCATCGGGGTCGACAAGGTCATGCACTTCGACAGCGACAGCCTCACGTGGACGCCGGCCCCGGAGACCGGGTCCGCCTTCGTCGGACGCGGCGGCCACGTCGGGGTGACCCTCTGCAGCTCGGTGCTCCTCTTCGGTGGCGAGAACGTGCTGAACAAGGAGCAGGTGGACGGGGAAGAGCTCGGCTACCTGGAGCTCTACGTGCCCTCCAACGCGCCCCTGCCGTGATCCCATGAGGACGCCCTTGCACACCCATCGCTCCCGCGCCGCCACGCGGCGCCTCACGGCCCTGCTCGTGGTCGTGCTCTTCTTCCAGCTCGAGCTGTCTGCCCTGATGGGCGGCCGCCTCCAGCCCGCCGAGGCGCGGGCCGAGGGCCCTCAGCGTCGCGTCGCGGTCTTCGTCTTCCCAAAAGGGGCCGGGGCGATCGGGGATGCCCAGGTGCTGCAGACCCTCGTCCGCGAGGAGGCCGGTCGCCTCGAGCGCATCCGCGTCATCGGGGGCGCCCCGGTGCCGGCGCGCAGCGCCCAGACCGAGGCCGCCGAGCTCGTAGAGACCGGCCTGCGCGCCCTCAATGCCCGCGACCATGCCGCAGCAGAGACCGCCTACAGCGAGGCCTACGATCGCCTCTCCCGCCACACGGGCGCGACCCACCGGCGCCTCTGGGCGCGGACCCTGAAGGGACTCGGTGTGGCCCGCGTCTTGGCCGGCAACGTCCGCGGGGGCCAGGACATGATGAAGGCCTCCCTGAACATGTGGGGCGATCAGCTCCCCGCGGAGTACGGCTTCACCCTCGACGTGATGAACGCCTTCAAGGAGGCCCAGCGCCTGGTGGCCGAGGAGGCGGCGGGCCGCGTCGCCGTCATCACCGAGCCCGAGGGTGCCGAGGTTTCAGTGGGCGGCAAGGTCCGCGGCTACGCGCCCCTCACGGTCAGCGATCTGGCGCCCGGCCTCCACTGGGTGCAAGCGAGCCTGGACGGCTACGTGCGATCGTCCGGCTTCGTCGAGGTGCAGCCCGGCGCGGACGCCGCCCAGCGCTTCGCCCTCGTGCCGCGCGACAATACCGAGGCCTATCAGGCGGTCATCGACAAGCTGAAGCGCTCGTTCCGCTCGAAGAAGAGCGCCGAGTCCGTGGTCCCGGTCCTCGCGCAGCTCGTCGGCGCCGACGAGGCTCTGGCCGTCCTCGTCTCCACCAACCGCAAGGGCGCCTACGTCTTCGATGGTTGGTACTCCCAGGGCCCGACGGTGGTTCAGGCCGATACGACCATCGCCCGGGACGCCCAATTCCTCGGCAATATGCAGGCCTGGCTGGCCGGGACCCTGGCCGCAAAGCAGGATCTGTCCGAGGAGTCGATGACCCTCGACGCTCCGGCCGGGGCGAGCGTCGTGGCCTCAGGGAGCGGGGATGAGGATCTCTTCATCGATCCCAACGATCCGATCCTCAAGGGGGCGGAGGGGAGCGCGGCGCCGTCCATCACCAGCGAGTGGTGGTTCTGGGCGGTCGTCGGTGGCGTCGCGGCTGGCGTGACCACCGGCGCCATCCTGCTCTTCTCCGGCACGGACGAGGGCACCGGCCCCACCGGGGACCTGACGATCCAGCTGCATCAGTAGGGCGTGCCCTTGGCCCGCACGCATCGGGCCGCCACGTGTCTCGTCCTCGCGGCGGCCGCCGCGCTCGCTACGAGCCCGGCGAGGGCCGAGGAGCCAGGCTGTCCCTGGGTCTTCACTCCCCTCGACGTCACACCGCTGACACGCGCCCTCGGCTCCGCGGAGGCCCGCGAGCGCTGCCCGCACGAGGGGGTCGAGGTGTTGCGCGCCGAGATCCGCATCCCGCTGGTAGGGGAGGGCGGGGCGCTCCTCCGCCTGCGGCCCACGGGCTGCGTGCCTGGGACCGCGGATCGGGGCGAGGGAGGCGACGGGGGCTCGGTGCACGTGGACGGCCCCCTCGAGCGCTGCCCGCCCCTCGCCGAGCTCCTCCGTCGAGGCGGACTGAGCGCGTCGACGCCACCGCCTCCGCCGCCCGAGCCCGAGGATCGTGACTCGGAGGAGACAGGGGAGTCCGCCCAATCCGTCGCTGACGAGGCGAAGGAACCCTCGTCCGAAGGGGCCGGATCCCGGCGAGTGGGGCTGCTCGATGTCTACCTCCACTACGCTCTCCCGGTGCTCTGGGGGCTGCTGCTGCTGCTCGGCCTCGTAGCCCTCCCCGCGGCCGCGAGGCGGCGTCCTCCGGGGCCGGCGCTCCTCGGCATCGTGGCGCTCGGCGGGGGCATGCGAGCCCTGATGCCACCGTGGGGCCCGGGCGACCTCTGGAACTCCGTAGAGGCGGCCTACCAGCCGGGCTGGTGGATGGAGGGAATCGGCCTCTACGGCCGCGCCGTGGAGGCCCTGCTCTCCCTGGTCTTCGAGGTCACCGGACCCTCGGACGATCCCCTCATCCTCATCAGCCTGGTGGTGGCGACCCTCACGCCGTGGGCGCTCCACAGCCTGGTGGTCCGTCTGGGGCTGGGATCCCGGGTGGCCCTGGCCAGCGCGCTCCTCCTCGCGCTCGCTCCCCTGCACGTCCGCTATGGCCCGACGCTCAATCGCTACACCCTCACGCTCTTCCTCGCGCTCTCTGGCCTCGCGGCCCTGATGGCCTGGCTCGAGGAGCGCCGCCTCCGCGACGCCGGCTGGGCGCTCGTCGCCCTGGTCATCGCGACCCAGTGCCGCCCCGAGGCGGTCTACCTGCCGGTGATGGCGCTGGCCCTGGTGGCCCGCCAGCATCTGGAGGGGAGGGCGATCCCGCGCCTCACGTGGCCGCTCCTG
>CAZEHU010000323.1:0-4507 GCA_964511605.1 uncultured Myxococcales bacterium | reverse complement strand
GCTACTCCCCGAGGCCCTCGTGGACGACGAGCACGTCGTCGAGGGGCTTCCTGCGGAGATCAGGGACCGCGCAGCCCTCGGCCGGATAGCCCACCGGCAAGAGCAGGAAGGGCCTCTCGTGCTCCGGTCGGTCGAGGATACGGCCCAAGAACGCCATGGGGCTCGGTGTGTGGGTCAGCGAGGCCAGCCCCGCCATGTGCAGGGCCGTGATCAAGATCCCGGTGGCGATGCCGACGGACTCCGGTCCATAGTAGACTTGCCCTCCGTCGTCCTCGCGCATGAGGCGGAAGATCACGATCAGCCAGGGCGCCGTCTGAAGGTAGGGCTTGTGGGCATCGGTCTGGAAGGGCTCGAGGTCCGAGAGCCAACGATCGGAGGCGCGTCCACCGTAGAACGCCCGCTCCTCGGACTCCGCGCCCTCGCGGATCGCCCGCTTGAGGGCGGGATCCCCCACGGCGACAAAGCGCCACGGCTGCTTGTGGGCGCCGGAGGGGGCGGTGGAGGCGGCGCGGACCACCTCCTCGATCACCGAGCGCGGCACAGGACGATCGCTGAAGGCGCGCACCGTGCGACGCGAAGCGACGCGGGCGTGGAACGCGGCGGCCGCCGCGAGGGCGTCGCCCTCCGGCGGCGCGGGCACCTGGTAGGGAGTCCGACCTCCGTGGGCCCGCTCGTCGCCGCCGCTCACTGGACCTCGGCCTGGGCCTCGGCCACAGCGAGGGCCAGCTCCTGCTCGGCCTCCGAGGGCGCCTCGAGGCCCGCGAGCCAGCCCTCGAGGATGTCCAAGAGATCGAGGGCACCCTCCAGCTTGGCGGTGGGCAGCTTCTCGATGATCACCTTCTTGAGGGGCATCGACTGCGCCGGATCCATGATCAGCTCCCTATAGGTGCCGAGGACCAGATCCGCCTCCGCCTCGTCGAGATCGGGGAAGTCGTGCCACTCCCCATCGCTCTGAGCGATGAAGCGGGTGTAGAGCAGGTACAGGGCATATTGGCCGCGCAGCCAGAGGTGATGCGGGCAAGGGGCCACCTCGGCGGGCGCCTCCTCGCCCTCGGGCGGATCGGCCTCGGGGACCTCGGGTGAGGCGCAGACGATGCGGGCGAGCAGATCCTCGACGACGCTCAAGGGAGCCTCGGGATCCCAGTCCTCGTAGTCGGTGCCGACGAAGAGGCGGAGGCGCCGGAATACCTTATCCCAGTCCCCTTCCTGGCTCAGGGCGTCCATCTCGCCGAGGGGCGTGTCGGGGCCGTGCTCCTCGGCGATCTCGGTGAGGACATCGAGGAAGTGCTGCACCGGGTGGCCGAAGTCCCAGCGGGCGCAGCCGGGATCGAGCTCGGTATCCTCGTCGGTGCAGTAGGCGTACTCGGAGACGTCGGGCCCCGGGCCGTAGGCGTAGCGCATGGCGTCCACGTCGTAGGTGCCGGGGCGGGTCATGCCGACGACGTAGTCCATGCAGGTCGTGGCGCTCTCGGCGGCGGGGTGCAGGTCGCGATCGAGCGAGCCCTTGAAGTTGTGGCGGAGGCCCAGGTTGTGACCCACCTCGTGGGTCAGGTAGTCGTTCATGATGTAGCGCTCGACGTCCTCGGCGGGGGGCACTTGGGGGGCCTCGGCGTCTGGATCTTCGTCCTCCCCCATGCCGGTGCTGGCCAGCACCTCGATCGCCTGGCCGACCACACCAGGGCCGAAGGGGCGCGGGGAGAAGAAGCGACGGCGCGGGACGCGGGGCGGGAGCTGCTCGCCCCCCTCGAAGGCCCAGGTGAAGGCTGGCAGCGCCTCGATGCCCATCGACTCCGGCGGCAGCTCGAAGGGCACATCCGGGTGCTCGGCGAAGAACTCCTGGTAGCCCTCCACCACCTTGCTCATGTCCGAGAGCCAGACCAGCACATCCGTATCCATCATCGCGCCGGTCAGGGGATCCTCGACGAAGGGGGCGATAGCGCCGAGCACCTTGTCGGGATCCCAGTGCACCACGTGGTAGCGCGGATCCCAGGGGATGATGGGCTGCTCGGCGTCGACGACCGAGAAGGGCCGCACCCCGACGAGGGGCTCGAGGGCGTCGTTCCAGCCCTCGAAGATGCCATCGACGGCGCCCCGGAGGTGCTCCGGGAAGCCCGGGTTGACGTGGTAGACGACCGCGCCGTCCTCGGTGGCGCCGGCGACGTCGGGCATGCGGGTCATCAGAGCCGCCGCCCCTTCGGGCTCGCCCCCCGAGGCCGGGGCGTCTATCTGGAAGAAACCGAAGGGCTCGTCGGGATCGACGGCGCGGGGCTCGTAGCCGCCCGACAAGTCGAAGCGGCGGAGGAAGTGCACGTTGATGCCCAGGGAGCCTTCGAGCCCGAAGCCGCCGCAGTGATCGGGCAGGTAGAGCTCGACGGCGGCCCAGGTCATCAGTCCCGCGTCGAAGACCGGATCCATCGAGAGGGAGTAGCCCTCGAGGGCGTAGACGCAGTCCCCCGTGAACTGGATCTCGAGGCCCACGAGGGGCTCCTCGAAGTCGATGCGGAGGGTGCCGTCGCCGAGGGCCACCGCCGCGTAGCGCTCGATGAGCCCGCTCGAGCCCTCGACGGGCTCCTCCTCCTCGAGATCCCAGACCCGGATGTCGATGTGCTCCTCGTGCACCTCGATGATCGAGGGCAGCACCAGCACGCCGACGGCGCTGTACTCTTCGAAGCTGCCGAGGGGCGTGCCGGGCTCTACCCCGATGCCGAACCAGTGCAATCCCTCGAGATCGCCGGGCTCCACCACCAGGCCCGCGCCGTCGGTGATGCCCGCGTAGCCCTCGGGCCAGCCGCCGACTCGCTCCCTGCCCGTGGTGTCCTCATCCCCGGTGGTGTCGCCGGCGAGCGTCTCGGCCGCGAGCGCCACATCGCCCTCGCCGTCCGGTCCCTCGTCCTCGGTCTCCCCGATCCCGCCCTGGCTGTCCTCGATGGCCTCGGAAGCGTCCGAGGCGTCGGGCTCCAGCGCATCCCCGGCGGCCGCCGGCACCCCGGGGGCCCCGCCCCCGCCTTCTTCGGAGCAGGCGGGGACGCCGAACGCCAGGACGATCACCGGCAGGACGCAGAGGGCGAGGTGGCATGGTGGGCTCATGGCGGCAGAGTCTACGTCGAGCGGGTCTACGTGCGAAGCGCGCGGCGGCCCCGGACCGTGACGTCGAACCCCTCGGGGCGCCGGGGGGAGGTGTGGGCCTCAGCCCTCGACGACCCGGTCGTGGACCAGGCCCAGGAAGGCGCCAGCCGGGCCGCCCGCTCTCACGGGAGTGAAGCGCCAGCCGAGGTGAGCCGCGCACCCGCGGCATCGGCCGATCTGCCAGGAGAAGCCGGGGAACCAGGACCAGAGGGTGCTGGGGTCGCCCTCCCCCCGCACCCCCTCCCCGTCCTCGAAGCAGCGCACGGTGAAGACGAGGCCGTGGGGGTTGGCGAAGGTATGCTCGTGGGAGCCGTCCACCGCGACAGGGCGCGCCTCCCCGGCGAGGACATAGCGGCATCGCGCGCAGAGGAGGCGCGGGGCCGCCAGGGCGGCGTCCAGAGCGTGGGACTCGTCCGGAAGGCTCGTCTCGAAGGGCGCCACCGCTCGCTGCTCTCGTGCTCGCCGCTTACTTCCACCCGGTGACGCGCGCCGGAACCCGCAGCTCGTCGCCCTCCCCTTCGAGGCGGAGGACGGGCCCCATGGTGAGGCGCTTGGCGAGGCAGTCGCCGACGGGATGAGGGGGATCGGCGACTACATCGGTGACCGAGGCCTGCGATTGGGTGATGACGAGCTCGAACGCCAAGGAGCTCCCGAAGCGGGCCGCTGGATCCTCGTGGACCCACCGCCCGAAGCATCCCCGCTGGCCGGCAAGGGCCTGGCGCAGCGTCTCCTCCGCTTTCGTTCGGCCCCCGCGCGCTCGGAGCGCGCGCTTCTCGCGCGCCTCCTCGGGGCTCTTCGAAGGGGTGTCGGTCTCGGGCAAGGGTCGCTCGGTCCCGACGTCGATGGTGCACCCGTTGTAGGCCTCTGCAGGCAGGGGACTGCACGCGAGCTCGCCCTCACTGTGGAGGAGCCTGGCGTTCCCCCCGCTGCCGACGAGCCTCACGCCTGTCCAGCTTCGCGAGACCTTGCCCTTGCCGCCTCGATTGCCGTGGCTGGGGCCTGCCACGCCCTCGAGCTCGAGCGCCCCATCCTCGATCTTCCACGAGCCACCGCCCGCTCCTCCGGGCGCGCGGAGCTTGTAGCGACCCGGCGCGAGGAAGTCCCACCTCCGCCCGGAAGCGCCTCCCGCCCGTCCGCAGGAGAGGCCGACGAGGCCCTCGGTGAGCTCCGCTGGATCCTGGGGTGGCTCGGCGGCGGGCGGCGGGGACGACGTGGCGCGCGCAGCCGATCTCGCCCCGATGGTGGGCTGCGCCGGCTCGGCCGCCTCCGTGGGCACTTGGCGCTCTGCGGCCTCTGCAGGGGCCTCGGCGGCGGCCCCTGCGGAGGCCGCCTCCCGAGGAGCCTTCGCCCCCTCTGGAGGGGGGGCTTGTTTCGCGCAGCC
>CAZEHU010000322.1:0-4534 GCA_964511605.1 uncultured Myxococcales bacterium | reverse complement strand
TGATCCAGCGCCTCCTCATCGCCGGCGGCAAGACCGGCGGCCACCTCTACCCGGGCGTCGCCGTCGCGGAGGAGATCCAGCGTCGCAACGCGGACGCCCAGGTGGTCTTCGTCGGTACCGCCGACGGCCTCGAGGCCCGGGTCATCCCGCGCCTCGGTTATCCCCTCGAGACCCTCTCGGTCTCCCGACTCCAGGGCGGGGGCCTCTTCGAGCGCCTCCACTCCCTCGTGCGTGTGCCCGTCGCGATGCTCGCATCGTGGCGGCTGTTGCGCCGCCACCGGCCCCAGGTCGTCCTGGGTGTGGGTGGTTATGCCTCCGGGCCGGCCCTGCTCGCCGCCTGGCTCCTGCGCTATCCCACGGCGATTCAGGAGCAGAACGCGTACCCGGGCATGACGAACCGGCTCCTGGGCCGGCTCGTGAGGCATGTCTACCTCGGCTTCGATGCTGCTGCCCGCTTCTTCGAGCGGGGCCACGTCTTCCCCACCGGCAACCCGATCCGCCGCGCCCTCGTGGAGGCCCTCGGCGCCGTCGAGCGCGTCCATGGCGAGCCCGGGGCTCTCCGCGTCCTGATCTTCGGCGGCAGCCAGGGCTCGCGCTTCCTCAACGAGCGGGTGCCCGCAGCCCTCCTCGCATTCTACCAGGAGCATCCGGAGGTCCGCCTCACGGTGACCCACCAGACCGGCCGCCGGGAGGTGGAGCTGACCCAGGGCCGCTACCAGGGCACGCCCCTCGAGGCAGCGACCGAGGTGACCCCTTTCATCGACGACATGCCCACCGCATACGGCCAGGCGGACGTCGCGGTGTGCCGCGCGGGCGCCCTGACCGTCGCCGAGCTGACCGCCGTGGGTCTGCCGGCCCTGCTCGTGCCTTTCGCCCACGCCTCCGACAACCACCAGGAGGCCAACGCCCTTGTGCTCGCCGACGCGGGCGCGGCCGTGATGGTCCGCGAGGCCGAGTGGCGTCCGGGCGCCGTGGTCTCCTTTCTCGAGGGCCTCGTCGACGACGTCGACCGCCGCCGCTCCATGGGCGAGGCCGGTCGCCGCCTCGCCCGCCCGGAGGCCGCCCTCACCCTGGTCGATCGCCTGGAGAGCCTCGCGCCGTGAGCTCCGTGTTCCGAGACGCGCTCGCGAAGATCCGGGGCCTCGAGGTCCGCTTCGACGAGCTCATGGGCCTGCACACCACCTACAAGGTGGGCGGCCCCTGCGCGGCGTGGATCGACGTGGGCTCCACGGAGGCCCTGGCCGAGCTCCTCGCCCTATGCGCACGCGAGGAGGTGCCCTGGCTGGTCATGGGCAATGGATCCAACGTCCTCTTCGCTGATCGCGGCTTCGACGGGGTCGTCCTGCACCTCGGCGAGGGCTTCGACCACCTGGGCCTCGAGCGGGATCTGCACGGCCCGGGCGTCCACCGTGTGGAGGCCGGCGCGGCCCTCTCGATCACCCGGCTGCTGCGCTTCGCCAAGGTGGAGGCCCTCGCGGGCCTCGAGTGCCTCGGTGGTGTGCCCGGGACCATCGGGGGCGCGGTGCGGATGAACGCGGGCACCGTGCTCGGCGAGGTGGCCGACAGCCTCGAGGCCGCGAAGGTAGCCCAGGCGGGCGAGGCCCCGCGCTGGCTGCCCACCGAGGACCTGGGCCTCGGCTACCGCCGCTCGAGGCTGCCTGTGGGCGCGCTCGTCACCGCCGCTCGCTTCCGCGCCACCGACGCCGATCTGGCCATGCGCCAGCGGATGAGGGAGGTCCTGGCCTACCGCAAGCGTACCCAGCCCCTCCAGGCCCCGAGCTGCGGCAGCGTCTTCGCGAACCCGGAGGGCGATCACGCCGGCCGCCTCATCGAGGCCGCGGGCCTCAAGGGCCGCCGGATCGGCGGCGCCCAGGTCAGCGAGCAGCACGCCAACTGGATCCTCAACGCGGGCGACGCCACCGCCGCCGACGTCCGGGCCCTCATCGAGCTCTGCCGAGCCGAGGTCCAGGCTCAGAGCGGCATCACCCTCCGCCACGAGGTGCGCCTCCTCGGCGACTGGGCCGGGGCCGATGAGGAGGGCGCGGCATGAGCAACCGCCGCCGCACCGGGCTCCTCGGGGTCTTCGCCGCCGGGATCGAAGGCCTTCGCTCTCGCAAGCCCGATCCGGCGCAGGTGTGGGCCCCGACGCCGGAGCCGACCCTCGGCGATCCGCCTTCGGAGGCGCCAGCCGACCCACCGACCCGTCGCCAGAGCAACCGCCGGCGCGCCGGCACCCTGCTGGTGGCTGCTGCCTGGGTCTTGCCGGCGGCGGCCGCCCTCGGCGCCTTCTCGACGCCCTTCCTCGGCGTGCGCGCATACGACTACATGATGTCCACCGGCCACTTCCTCGTGCGCGAGGTGCTGGTGGAGGGCGAGGGACACCTCAGCGCCGAGGACGTCCGGGCCCTGGCCGGCATCGACGGCGGCACCCACGTGCTGGCCACCGACCTCGAGGGGCTCGCACGGCGCCTCGAGGAGCATCCCTGGATCGCGCAGGCCGCGGCGGCGCGGGAGCTGCCGGATCGGCTGCGCATCCGCATCGACGAGCACGTACCCACTGCGCTCGTCCCTCGTGGGGAGCTGTGGCTGGCCAACGGCTCCGGCGAGCTCTTTGCCCGGGCGGGGCCGGAGCTCGAGGCCGATCTGCCGATCATCACCGGCGTGCCTCTCGAGGCCTGGGACGATCCGGCCCAGGCAGCGATGGCGCGCGCGGATGTGCGGGCGGCGCTGAACCTGGCGCGCCTCTTCGAGGCCATGGGCATGGACGGACGCTGGCCGATCGCCGAGGTTCGGGTGGACCCGGCGCGGCGCCTGAGCCTGGTGCTCTCCGGCTCCGGTACCGAAGCGGTGCTGGGCCATGGGCCCTACCGCCAGAAGCTCTACCGCCTCGAGTGGGTGCTGGAGAAGCTGCACCACGAGGGCCAACAGGCGGAGTACGTGCTCCTGGACGGACCCGGCGGGGGCGTCGTGCGGGAGGACAGCGGGCGCGTCGTCGTGCGTGCCGATCTGGCCCCGACGACCGAGGAGCTGGCGGAGCGCGCGGTGGATCGACGCGAGCGAGCGGAGGCCGCGAGGGCCAGCGCGGAGGGCGCCGGCGCCATCGAGGAGCTGGTGGTGCAGGACGAGGCGGGCCCGAAGCCCGTCAGCGGGGGGCTCAGCCCGGCGATCGGGCCGGTGGAGCTCGAGGATCAAGGACAGAGGAGCGGGGCCACTTCGGGCGCCGCTCAGGGAGAGTGAGTATGGGGAAGGGAGCACGGATCGTGGCCGGCCTGGACGTGGGGTCGACCCATGTCACGGTGGTCATCCTGGAGATCGACGGGGAGCGTAGGGACGTCATCGGGGTCTCGATGGTGCCCGTCGGCAGCGGCATGCGGGCGGGGCACGTGGTGGCGATCGATCGCACCATCGAGGCGATCCGACGCGCGGTCGACGAGGCCTCGCGCATGGGGGACTGCGTCATCGACCACGTACGCCTCTCGGTGAGCGGCCCTCGGACCATGGGCTTCAACGAGAACGGTGCCGTGGCGGTGCGGGGTGGCCAGGTGGATACGAGCGACATCAAGCGTGCGCTCGAGACCGCCAGCGCTGTGCGCCTGCCGGACGATGCCCGGGTCCTCCATACGCTGCCCCAGGAGTTCGTGCTCGACGATCACGACGGCATCCGCACGCCCCAGGGCATGGCGGGGGTGCGGCTCGAGACCCGCGTGCACATCGTGGCCTGCAGCCGGACCGCCCTGACCAACGCCATCGAGTGCTGCAACAAGGCCGGCCTGGCGGTGGAGCGGGCGATGTTCAGCGGCCTCGCTTCGTCCGCCTCCGTCCTCAGCGATGAGGAGCGGGAGCTCGGCGTCGTGCTCGTCGACGTGGGCGGCGGCACCACCGATGTGTCGGTCTGGTACGACCGCGCGCTGGTGCACTCGGTCTCCATGAGCTGCGGGGGCGAGGAGCTGACGCGGCAGATCGCGCGCGGCCTGTGCACCCCCGGGGATGCGGCGGAGCGCATCAAGTGCCGCCACGGCTGCGCCCTGAGCAGCATGGTGCCCGATGGCGATACCATCCAGGTGCCTGGGGTCGGCGGCCGCGCGCCCCAGGACCGACAGCGCCATGTGCTCTGCGAGATCATCGAGCCCAGCCTCGAGGACTTCTTCGCCCGGCTCGGCGCCGAGATCGAGGTGGCCGGATGCCGGGAGCACCTCGCGGCCGGTGTCGTGCTGACGGGCGGCACCTCGATGCTCGAGTCCATCGCCGATCTGGGCAGCGAGGTGCTGCCCGGGCTGCCGGTTCGGGTCGGGCATCCGACGGGCTTCGGCGGCCTGGCGGACGTGGTGGAGGATCCTCGCTACTCGACAGCGGTGGGCCTCTGCCTCGACGGCTTCATGCAGGACCACCAGTCGCCGATGCCGTCGCAGTACAAGAAGAAGAAGAGGTGGCTCGGCAAGGTCGGGCGCTTCTGGGATGCGTGGTTCTAGGTGAGCCACGTGGACCTTTTCTAGACGTGTCTGGGGAGGACACGCACCGCGGGCAGCTCGAGCTG
>CAZEHU010000321.1:0-4546 GCA_964511605.1 uncultured Myxococcales bacterium | reverse complement strand
CGTAGTGCACGAGATCCCGGAGCTTGTCCCCCTTCGAGAGCTTCGACAGCCCGGAGTGCTCGCGGGAGATGATGCGGCCCGAGAGATCGGGGTCGCCGCAGACGAAGAGCGCCGCGTGGTTCGCGGTCAGCTCGACGGCGCGATGCCAGATGCCGATGCGCGGCGCGGGGTTGGCGGCCCAGAACTCCCCGAGCACCTGCTCGAGCTCCCGCTTGATCGTCGGGGTGATGGCCCCCGAGATCTCGGCGGACAGCTCTCCCACCTGTTGGGCGATGGCCTCTTGCTCCGCCGCTGGCATGTCGGGGTTGAGCGAGAGCTGGAAGGCGGGATCACAGGCGTGGTTCGCCGCCATGAAGAGCACGTCGAGCTGGCCGTGGTCGAAGAGGGCCGCGAGGCGCCGGTAGGGGTGGCAGTAGACCAGGCGCTTGGCAAGCTCGAAGCCGAGGGTGGTCTCCGACTGGCCGCTCATCATGTCGGCCCCGATGGCCAACGCAGGGAGCAGGGTCGGCAGGACCTCGACGCCCATCCGGCCGGCGTCGTGGTAGACCTCGGGCTCCGGGATTTGGAGCACCTGGCAGCAGGTCTTCAGGGTGGAGGCCACGAGGGTCGGCTCGCTGAGATCCATCCGATCCCTCTTCTTGAGCCCCAGCTCCTTGATGCTCTTGACCTGCATGCGCTTGCCGAGGACCTGCTGGAGGAGCTGGAAGATGAGGCCGAGGCTCTGGTCCTCGTACTCGCTGATGACGTAGCGCTCCCAGCTCTCTGCATCGAGGGTGCGCGTATGCTCGGGCAGGACCGTCTCCGCGTGCTGCTGGAAGATCTGATCCTCCTCCGTCGTGCTGTGCTCGAGGGAGCGCATCAGGGCCGCGAGGGCCCACGCCCGATCCCGATCGCCCGTCTTCAGGAAGATCGCGAAGAGGCGGTGGTAGCTCTCCCACCGATCGGGCTTGGCCCGGATCAGCCAGCTATGGGCGTCGATCGCCCGGTCGAGGTAGCCCTCCGAGGTCTCGAAGAGACCGGCGAGGATCTCCCGCACCACCAGGTGGTTGGGGCGCTGCTGGAGCGCGAGCTCGAACGAGCTGATCGCGTAGTCGATGTCCTTGAGGCGCGAGCGGTAGATCTCCCCGAGGTTCTTGTAGAGCGCAAAGAGGAGCGAGGGACCCTTCTCGAGGCTCGAGCCGGCATCCTGAACCCGCTCGATCAGCATGCGGTAATTCTGCTCGAGGGTCTTCCAGTCCTTCTCCTGCGTGAGCAGCTCGTCGATGGATCGGAAGGCCTCGAGCCGTCCGAGGTCGAACTCGAGCGCCCGGCCGAAGGCCTCCACCGCGCCGTGCACGTCCTCGAGCTTGTCGCGGTACATGAGCGCCATGCTCATGGCGTATTGGGCCTTCTTGGACCGATCCTCCTCGACCCCCACGAGGTGGTCGAGCCAGCGCACCGCCTCCTCGTAGTCCTCTTCACGCGCGTAGAGCTGCACGAGCTGGAGCACCGGGGCCTTCGAGTAGCCTTGCATCATCGAGGCCTGCTCGTAGGCGTCCGCCGCGCCCTCAACATCCTCGAGCCTCTGCCAGTACATGTCGCCGACGGCCATCTGGAGCTGGAAGCGCTCGAGGGCGTCCGTGGTGAGGTCGATGAGCTGCTCCTTGTGGGCGATCGCCTCCTTCCAGTCCCCGTGGGCCTCGTAGACCTCGGCGATGCGCGCGAGGGCCACGGGGTTGTCGGGCTGATCCTCGATGACCTTCTTCAGGTACTGCTGGGCCTTGTCGTGGTCGCCGGCGCCCCACGCGCTCTCGCCGAGGCGCAGGTGCACATCGACGAACTCGTCATCGTCGAGGTCGTCGCCGACCGCCTCGAGGAGCTCGAGGAGCGCCCCCTCGGCCTCGGTCCACTTCTGTCGCCGGTGGTACAGCCGCCCGAGCCCGCGGAGCACCTCCACGTCGCCCGGTGCGAGCTCCTCGGCCGTCCGGTACTCGTCGAGGGCGCGCTCTTCGTCGAGCAGCGCTTCGGCGCAGCGCGCGAGCCGGCGATGGACCGACGCACGATCCGCCACCTCGCCCACGTGGCTCAGCCGATCGGCCCAGAGATCGCAGAGGGGCATGGCTTTGGTCCAGGCCTCCACGCCTATGTAGTGGTCGGCGAGGGGGCCGAGCGCGTCCTCGTTCTCCGGATCCGCCTCGACCGCCATCTCCAGGTGCTCGAGGGGCTTGTCCTCGCGATAGAGCTCATCTCTCCAGATACGCCCGAGCTCGATGTGGACGCGGCAGCGCTCCCGGCTGTCCTCGAGGGCAGCGAGCTTGCGCTCGAGGGTCTCGACGACCCGATCCCAGGCCTCCTCCTCGGTGTGGATCTCCAGGAGGGCCTGGATCGAAGGCTCGTGCCCCGGCGCCTCGTCGAGGGCGCGATCGAAGAACCTCACCGCCGTGAAGGGATCGTCGATCTCCACGCGCGTGATGCGCCCCTGTTGCCCGATCAGCGCCAGGCGCGCCGCAGGGCTGGTCTCCAGGGCGAGCTTGCGCTCGAGGACATCCACCACGCTCTCCCACTGGAGCTCGGTGGTGTACAGCGCTTCGAGCTCTCCGAGGGCCTCGACGTGGCCGGCGGTCTCGTCGACCACCCGCTCGAAGGCGCCGATCGCCATGTCGCTGTCCTTCATGTCGTCGCGGTAGACCGCGGCGACCCGCATCAGGCAGCGCGCGCGGGACTCCGCGTCCGCCGCCGCCCGGCCCTGGCTCTCGTAGAGGTCGACCAGGTCCTCCCAGCTCTCCGAGCTCCGGTAGATCGCCTCGAGGGCGTCTGTGGCCTCCTCGTCTCCGGGGGCCATCTGGAGGATGCGGCCGTACCAGTCCGCCGCGTCCTCGCTGTTGTCGAAGAGCTCGCGGTGGAGGAGCGCGATCTTCCTCGCCACCTCGACGCGACTCGCGTCGTCCGTCGCGGCGTCGTGGCTGCGCTCGTAGGTCTCCGCGAGCTTCTCCCAGTTCTCCGCCTCCGCGTAGATCGCCTCGAGGGCCCCGAGCGCGGTGGCGTTGGCCGGGTCGTAGCCCAGGACCTCCTCGTAACGCTCGATGGCGTCCTCGAGCTTGCCCAGCTCGTGCTCGAGCACGTCGGCGGCCCGCAGGTTCAGCTCGATCGAGCGCTCGGGCTCCACCTCGGCGATCCGCTCGAGGATCGAGCAGAGCTCCGCCCACTGGGCGGTCTCGGTGTGGAGCCGCTCGAGCTGGCCGAGGGCCGGCCGGTTCATCTCATCGGCCTCGATGATCTTGTACCAGGCGTCGATGGCATCCCGCTTGGAGCCGAGCTGGGTCTCGTGCACCTCCGCGGCCCGGGCGAACAGCGCGCTCCGCTCCTCGTAGTTCGGGCTCACCTCGGCGAGCTGCGCCAGCGCGACCACCAGGGCCTCGGGCCTCTCGAGCTCCTCGTTGAGCTCCACGAGGGCGCGGAGCGCGGTCTCGCTGTCCGCATCGGACTCGAGGATCCGACCGTACCAGCCCACGGCCTCGGCGGGCCGCCGGAGCTGCCCCCGCACGACCACCGCGGCGCGCAGCAGGATGTCCATGGCGGTGTCGCTATCCTCGGTATGCTCGAGGGTATGGCCGTACACGTCCAGGAGCTCCTCCCAGAGCCCGGTGGCCTCCGCGAGCCGCGCGAGCTCCTCGATGGTGCCGAAGTCGTCGGGGACGAGATCGTTGGCCTTCTGGAGCACGACAAACGCGCTCTCTTGATCCCCGAGGCGCTGCTCGAAGACCTGCCCGAGGCGCTGCAGGTTCAGGAGCTGATCCTGCACATCCTCCAGGTTCTCGGTGCGCGCGACGAGGGCATCGGCGACCCCCTCCCAGTTCTCGGCGGCTTCGTGGATCTCCTCGAGGCGTCCGCTGGCGTCGAGGTTCGCCGGGAAGGCCTCGAGGAGCGCTCCATACGTGGTCGCTGCGGCCTGCGGGTCTTCGAGCTTGTCCTTCTCGACGCCGGCGATCTCGAGCCACAGCTCGGTCCTGGTCTCCGCATCCTCCGCGTCGATGGCCGCGAGGCGTACGCGCATCAGCTCCACGGCATCGCCCCAGAGGGCCTCCTCTGCATAGAGCTGGCCCAGGCTCTCCGTCGCTTGCTCATCGCCCGGGGCGAGCTCGAGCACGCGGCGCCACGCGCCGATGGCCGCCTCGGCGTCCGGGAGCTCGGCGGTCCGGATCTCGCCCAGCTCGCGCCACATCTCGAGGCACGCGGCCTCGTGGTAGTGGCCGCTGTCGAGCTGCGCGCCGAGCACGCGGCAGAGCCCGTCGAGGTTGTACGCCTCGCGGTAGGCCCGACGCAGGGCCTCCATGCTCTCCTGATCGCCGGGCGCCTCCTCCCACGATCTCTCCCAGTAGCTCTGGGCCCGGAAGGCGTCGTCCAGCTCGGTCTGCAGGACGCGGCCGAGGCGCTTGTAGAGCTTGAGGCGGCGCGCCGCATCCTCGGGCTCGAGCCCGAGCTCGCGCTCGTAAGCGTCGACGAGGCCGTCCCAGCTCTCCCGCGCCTCGAGCAGCAGGTTGACGAACCCGTCGACGTTCACCTCATG
>CAZEHU010000320.1:0-4565 GCA_964511605.1 uncultured Myxococcales bacterium | reverse complement strand
CCTGGCCCTCCTGCCGATCGCCGTGTCGGGCGTCGTCGCCTGCGGTGGTCCCGGGATGGTCCGCTCCGGCGGTCGCGTCACCCTGATCGCGGGGGACGCCTCCGATCCCGATGTCGCGGGCTACAGCCTCGAGCGGTCGACCCTGAACCGCATCCTGCAGGCCGGGCCCAACTGGTTCATCCAGCAGGTGAAGGTGCGCCCGGTGCTGATCGAGGAGGAGTTCTACGGCTTCCGCGTCCTGTCCTTCTTCCCCGATCGAGAGACCTGGGCCGTCACCGGCCTCGAGAACGGGGACATCGTCCAGCGGGTCAACGGCCGGAAGATCGGCCGCCCCGAAGAGTTCATGGCGGTCTGGCAGGGCCTGGGAAGGGCGGACCAGATCTCGGTCCGGGTGCTCCGAGGCGGTCGGCCGCTCCTGATCACATGGTCCGTCGCTGACCTCAGGACCGCGGAGACCGAGGCGCCCTGATCCAGGCGCCTTGACTCAGAGGTCTGGCGCTGCGCCCTCGTCTAGAAGCGCAGGTCGCCCAAGATGCGCAGCTTGCCCACCTCGCCGAGGGACTCGACGCCGTCCGCGGCTCCCAGCGCGGGGCCAGGCAGCAGCAGCCCGGCCTGCACTCCCACACGTGCCTCGACGCGGTCGAGCGCCGCGACCCGAGCGCTCAGACCCCCGAGCAGCTCGACGCCGAGGAGCCCGGTCGCGAAGCTCTTGTTCCACGCGTTGCGGTTGTAGCCGCCGCTCTGGGCGGTGGCGAAGCCATCGATGACGTCGCCTGCGGAGAACGCCACCAGCAGCCCCAGCTCGCCGGTCAGGCGCTCGTCCCAGAGGCCTCCCACGACGCTCGGGAGGAGGTAGAGCGTATGGGTCACCGAGCCGTTCGTCAGCGAGCGCTCGATGCCTTGCGGAGGCTCCCCGGTCAGCCCGGGATCGGTCACCCGTTCGAGGCCGCGGGCGCTCACCCTTCCGAGGACCTCCTCGAAGAGGATCATGCCGACCTTGTAGGCGGGATCGAAGCGGAGGGCTCTCAAGACCCCGTCCTGCGCGTGGTTGTCGCCGGACGCGAAGCCCGCCTCCAGCAGGGCCCGCCCGCCGAGGCCGAGGCTGCCGCAGCCCTTGCGCGCCAAGGCGGCCCGGGCCACGGCCCCTCCCTGGCGGATGTCCAGGACCTCCGGCGCCCCATCGAAGTCCAGCTCGTCGGTCTCGCCGAGGATGAAGACCGCCTCGCCCTCGAGGGTGAGCTCTCGCCCACCGCCGAGGCTGCTCGTCCAGCGACCGAAGACGTCCATGGCCGTCGCTCGCAGGTAGCGTCCGCTCTCTCGCTCCAGGTTCCGGTGCGCGATGTACAGGCCCCCCTCGAGGTCCTCCTCCCTCCAGGAGGCGCCGCCGAGCGCCTGCCACGCCCGATCGCCTCCCGGTCGCTGGATCCGGGCGTCCTCCTCGTTCGGCGGGTCCGCGTCCGCGCGCAGCGTCAGATCGTCCTCCTCGACCAGGTCGGCGCCGACGAAGAGGTGGAGCGCCTCGCTCGCGCGGCCCAGGTTCGCTTTGGCCAGGGGCTTGGTCACCAGCGATATCCGGTGGACCACGTCCCCGTGCGAGACGTCGCTCCAGAGGTGGCTCTCCTGCTCGCCGCTGTTCGCCACGAGCCCGAGCCCCCAGTGGGAGGTCATGCGGCCGAGGCGCAGCACGCCGATGCCGACCGGGGCCTGGATCCACACCTCGCGCAGTCTGAGCTGGTCGACCGCGTCGGGCTCGGTCCAGGGGCGCCGGACTGCGGGATCCCCCAGGCTCGAGTCGTCGCCCCAGGCCTGCCCGTCGAGGAGCTGCACCTCGATCCTCGCTCTCCAGAGCTCATCGAAGTGGACGCTGCCGCCCCCGCGCAGGAGCAGGGTCCCCCGCTGGCGCTGGCCGTGTCGGGTGCCGGCGCTGTCCACCGGGAAGTCGTCCAGCATCAGGGAGCGGAGCCGGAAGCGCCCGCCGGCCTCCCAGCCGAAGCGGGAGGGTGCCGGCTCGCCCGTCGTGGCCTGAGCCTCCGGCGCCGCGTGCACGGACCCCGAGGGCGCCGCCAGGACGGCCGCCGCGCAGCAGAGTCCCAGGGTCAGCGATGTCCGGCGAGTCCCCACCGCGCCGGTCTAGCCTGATGCATCCTCGACGTCCAGGGCGGCTCGCCAGAGGGCGAGCAGGGTCTCGACCGGGAGGGACTCGGCGCGACGGCCCGGATCGACACCCACCACGTCCAGCACCGAGCGCTCGACCTCGGCATTCGCCAGGGTCTTGCGGCGGCTCGTGAAGAGGCGGCCCACGAAGCTGAGGAAGGCCTCTCGCTCGGTCCCCTCCAGCACGGGATCGGCCAGGGGCTCCACGAGCAGCACCGCCGAGTGCACCTTGGGCCGGGGCCGGAACGCCGAAGGCGGCACGATGCGCGTCACCCAAGCACGGGCGGATAGAGCCGTCTCGACGCTGAGCAGGCCATAGCTGCGCGAGCCCTCGGACGCCGCGATGCGCTCGGCCACCTCCCGCTGCAGCATCACGACGAGGCGCTCGAACGCACGTCCGTGGGGCAGCAGCCGGCGGAAGATCGCGGTGCCGGCGTTGTAGGGGAGGTTGCCGACGATCACGGGACGGCGGCCGGCGGCGTCCGGCGAAGGAAGGAGTGGGATCAGGTCCGCGCGCGCGGCATCGAGGAGGTGGACCACCACCTCGGGACCGAAGCGCTCCGCCAGCACGGCCGGGACCCTCTCGTCGACGTCGACGGCCACCACGGGCCGTCCGTGTCCCACCAGGAACGCCGTCAGTGCGCCCTCCCCGGGCCCGACCTCCAGGACACCAGCGCTGTGGTGCACGTCCGCCAGCGCCGCGATCTCCTCGAGGACCTCCGGATCCCGGAGGAAGTGCTGCCCGAGCCTCCTATCCGCCCTCATCGTGACGGCCGCTCGCCGCTCAACGCGCGCCGCGCGCGGAGCGGCCGGCGGGCCGGCGGGTGAGGTGCAGATCGGCGCGCAGGAGCGCCCCTCCCTCGAGGCCCTCCCCACGCTCGAGCAGGGCGCCTCCGAGGCCGCCGACCATCGCCGCATTGTCCGTGCAGTAGCGCGCCGGGGTGATGTGGGCACGCAACCCCAGCTCCTGGCACGATCCGCGGGCGCGCTCCCTCAAGCGCCGATTGCAGGCGACCCCGCCGGCGATGACGAGGTCGTCGAGGCCGGTCTGCACGCAGGCCTGAGCGGCCTTGTGCACCAGGACGTCCACGATCGCCTCTTGGACGGAGGCGCAGAGATCCTCCAGCCCTCCGGGCCCGAGCGCGTCGACCCCGCCAGCGCGCTCGATGTGGTAGCGCGCCGCCGTCTTCAGGCCGCTGAACGAGAAGTCCAGCCCTCGCCTCAGCATCGGTCTAGGCAGCACGACGGCGGACGGATCCCCGTCCTCCGAGAGGCGGTCGATGTGCACGCCGCCGGGATAAGGGAGCCCGGCGAGCTTGGCGACCTTGTCGAAGCACTCTCCCGCCGCGTCGTCGAGGGTCTGGCCGAGGGTCATCACGTCTCCCCGACGCTCGACGCGCATGACGCTGGTATGTCCGCCGCTGACCGCAAGGGCCACGTACGGACCCGAGGGTGGCTCGGCCCCTGCCCCCTCGTCGTCTTCGAGGAAGATCGCGTCGACGTGGGCCTGGACGTGGTCGACGGCCACCAGCGGCACCCCGCGCGACCACGCCAGGGCCTTGGCGGTCTCCAGGCCCACCAGCAGGCAGCCCGCGAGCCCCGGCCCCGCGGTCACGGCGAGGGCCTCGATCTCCTCCAGGCTGCGATCGGCTCGTTGGAGCGCGGCCTGCACGGTCGGGCGCATCGCCGTCAGGTGAGCGCGCGAGGCCAACTCCGGAACGACCCCGCCCCAGCGAGCGTGGACCGGGATCTGGCTCGCGATGACGCTCGACAGCACACGCCTGCCGTCCACCACGGAGGCCGCCGTCTCGTCGCAGGAGCTCTCGATGGCGAGGACCAGCGTCAAGGTGGCTCAGTCTCCGATGGCCTTCAGGACGCGCCGGGCATCCCTGGCGCGCAGATCGCGCGGCGCCAGGTCGATGAAGCGTCTCAGGGCGGCCCGGGCCGTGGCGGCGTCCTCCCGTCGGTGCGCGACGAGGCCCAGGTTGAGCTGCGCGTCGGCATCCTTCGGGGCCACGCCGACCAGCAGCTCGAGGGTCTTCTGTGCATCGTCCCAGCGCTCCATCTGGAGCAGCACCGCGGAGAGCCCCGCGAGCCCATCCCTGTGCTTCGCGTCCTTCCGCAGGACGTGCCGGTAGTGGCGCGCGGCGTCTTCCCACCGCTCCTCCCGTTGGGCGATGACGCCGTCTCCATAGGCGCGCTCGATCTCCTCCGCCGCGGTGGGCGCAGGCTTCGGCTTCTTCTTCTCCGCCGCCTCGGTGGGCTTCTCCCCGGTGGGCTCCTCCTCGGCGGCCTCGCTGGTGGGCTCAGCCGGCGGCTCGATGCCCTCGCCGGGATCCGGCCGGCTCGAGAGGCGCCAGGCGATGAAGGCGCCCATGCAGACCAGGACGGTCGTCAGGACGATGATCAGC
>CAZEHU010000319.1:0-4568 GCA_964511605.1 uncultured Myxococcales bacterium | reverse complement strand
CTGAGCGCCGTGCCTTCGCTGTCGTTGGCCACAAGGAAGACGGTCGCGCCGTCTTCGCTCAGCGCGTGGCCGAAGACATTGCCGCCGCCGGAGAAGGGCAGGATCTGGTTGTCCGTGGCGGAGACCAGCGTCACCACCACCTGGCTCCACTGGGGATGGGTCACCAGGAACCAGGCCCCGCCGGCGACCGGGGCCACCGTCGAGATCGGGGCGACGAGATCGTGGGCCACGACCGCCTTGGACTTCTTGACGTCGAGGTCTCCGAGGGAGACGCGCCAGAAGCGGGTCGCGGCGCCAGGAGAGCCGTAGACCAGGGCCTCGCGGGCATCCCCCTCGCCGCCATAGAGCAGGATCCTCGCCGGGCTGCCGTCGAGCTCGATGGTCTTCGACGAGGAGGTGGCCACGTCGACCACGGTGAGGCTCTGGCCGGCCGGCGAGGCCACGAGCAGGTGGCGCTCGCCCCCCGAGTCGCGCCAGAGCGCCAGATCCGCCGGGCCGAGGTCCGCGTCGAACTGGTTGAGGCTCGGCAGCGGGGCGCCGTCCTCATCGGAGCTGCCATCGAAGTGGAGGTGGAAGACGTCCTCGGAGCCGGTGGCGACGATGAAGACGTCGAGGCCGTCACCCTCCACGTCGAAGACCGAGCGGGTGGGGGTCACCGTGCCCCCGGAGCCAGGCGAGACCAGGGGGATCGAGCGGGTGGCGCCCAGCGGCGCGCTGAGGTCGATGGCCGCGATGTGGTTCGTGGAGCGCACCAGGGCGATGCGCCTGCCCCCGCTGAACGCCGGGGAGACGTCGAGGCCCAGGACCGTGCCTCCAGCGCTCGAGACGGTGCGAACGGTCGGGTTGTCGTCCGAGCCCTCGGCCTCGAGGTCCACCACCGCGATCTCCGAGGCGTTCGACAGCCCCCCGACCCCGCCGCCAGCGAAGCTCAGCACCGCGAAGCGTCCGTCGGAGCTCGAGGTCAGGGCGTCGAAGGGGCTCTTGACGTCCCAGCTCCGCTTCACCTCGGCGTCCTCCAGGTCCAGGAGATCGAGGACCTCCTCGTCCGGGCTGAGGATCACCATCGCGTCGCCGCCGTCGAGGAGCGCGGCCGCGAAGGGCGAGCCGCCGAGGTCGACGAGCGAGGCGCCGCCGGCCTCGGGGTTCACGATGATCGCGGCACGACGCCCGCTCGACAGGAGCACCGCTCGGCCCTCGCCGAGCCAGGGACCCGTGAGGCCGAGGTGATCGTCCAGGTGCTCGGGTCGCTCGTCGCAGCCCGTCTTCGTCATGGACAGGGGCACCAGCGCCAGCGTGAGCACGAGGCTCGCGAGGACGTGGAGCGGCATCGGTGAGGGGGGGCATCCCATGCGCGTGCTCCTCGGCCCGAGGTCGGCGGGCCGGACCGGGAGCCTAGCCGCGTCGCCCGTCTCGATTCCAGGGGGTCGGGAGGGATTGTGCCCTGTAGCGGGCCATCCACCCCAGGAAGCCGGCGAAGGTACCCCAGCGACCGCGGAACGAGGCCGCCCAGTGGCTCTCCCCGTGCACCCGCGGGGGGAAGGTCACATCGAGGGTCTCGAGGCGGTAGCCCTCCTCGAGGGCCCGCAGCACCAGGTAGAGGTCGAAGCGGAAGTCGAGGGGTGGCTCTCACAAGGCCTCGAGCAGCTCGCGGGGGAAGACCTTGGGCTGGGCGTTGGTCTCGTAGAGGCGCCGCTGCAGGAGGAGCAGCGAGGCGGCATCGAAGAGCCGGCTGACGACGCGCGCGCCCAGCGGCCGCCCGTGGCGGACGCCCTTCACCAGGACGGGCCGCCCGTGGCGGACGCCCTTCCCCAGGACTGGCCGCCCGTGGCGGACGCCCTCGACGAGGGGCGGGGCGCCCTGGCCCGCGTCCTGCCCTCCCCCGTCCGCCGGGCCAACGCCGCGCTGGTAGATCGCCCAGGCGCGGAAGACATCGGCGGGATCACACTGCAGATCCGCGTGGCTGGTGGCGAGCACCCGCCCGCGCGCCGCCTCGAGGCCCGAGAGCATGCCGTGGCCATAGCCGCGATTCGGATCGACCCGGATCGGGGCGAGGAAAGGGAAGTCCCCGGAGGCGAGGAGCTCGGCGATCACCTGGGGGCTCTCGTCGGTCGAGCCGTTGTCCACCAGGACCAGCTCGAAGGTCGCCGGGGCTCCGCCCATCGCCTCCGCGGCCCTCGCGGTGCGCTCGACGAGCTCCCGCAGCGTGGGGGCCTCCCCGTAGCATGGGATGACCAGGGAGAGCTCGATCACCCGTGGAAGCCCCGATGGTGTCGATGCCAGTAGCGCCACGTGCGCAGCGCCTCCGCGGTGCCCCAGCAGAAGAAGGCCGGAGACTCGAGCAGGCGGACGTCGGCGCCGGCCTCGAGCATCCAGGGCACGATCGTATCGAGGTGGCGCTCGCCCCCCGGTCCGATGGGGCCCGCCGACAGGGCACGGAGATCGTCGAGGAAGCGCCTCCGGGAGCGGAACCAGAAGGAGCCGACCAGCACGTACTCGCCCACCCGCTCCTTGACGCCCACCGCCCGGACCGGAGCGAGGTCCGCCGGAGCGTCGATCCAGCTATAGGCCTCCGGCTCGTCGGCGGCGGGCGGCCAGCGGCGACAGCCCACGACCGCGGCGTCACAGCCGGAGGCCTCGAGGGCCGCGAGCTGCTCGGCGGTGAGCACCACGCCGTGATCACAGGCGGTGACCCAGAGCGGGCCGTCGCTATGGATCTCGAGCACGATGGCGCCGAGCAGGGCCGTGGACGCGCCGCCCTCCGTCGGGCTGTCGACGACCACCACCTCCGCCTCGGGCGCGGACTCTGCGACCGCCCCTGCGTCCTCGGCGCGGGCGGCAAGGATCGTGTGCCCGCAGCGGGGCAGCCCCGCCATGGCCTGCAGGAACATGGGCGATCCGGCCACCTCGATGAGGGGCTTGGAGGCACCGAATGCGGCCACCCGGCGGCCCTCTCCGGCCATGGGGACCAGCAGGGCTGCCTCGGGCTGCTCGGGACGGGGGCTCGCTTCGCTGGCCTCGAGGGCGCGGAACGCGCGGCGCCAGTGCTCCCACTCCTGGAGGTCCTCCGGGGTGCCCCACTGGCAGAAGGCGTCCACCTCGTAGACGCGGACATCGCCGCCCGCCCGGACGAGGTGATCGACGACCATGCTGACGTAGTGCTCCCCCGCTACGTCGGGAGGGCCTCCCGCGTGGGCGTGGTGCTGCTCGAGGGCGAGGGCCCCGCTCTGGAACCAGTAGGTGCCTGTCGATGCGTGCTCGTCACGAGGGACCTCGGTGAAGGGCTGCTTCTCCTGGATCGCCACCACCCGGCCGGTGCCGTCCACGCGGCAGTAGGCGTAGCGCCGCTCCCCCCGGTGGTGGGGGTGGAAGCCGCGGTAGGTGATCACCACCCCCTGCGGGCGCACCCTCTCGGCCCAGGACAGGAAGTGCTCCGCATCCCAGCGGAAGTCGAAGTCGCAGTAGTTCACGATCGTCGGGAGGGCGGGGTCGATCGCGGCCTCGGCGGCGAGCACGGCGTGCACCGGCCCTCGCTTGTGGGGAGCGATGGGCACGACGGTGGCGCCGGGGGCCAAGCTCTCGAGGAGCGAGCGCAGACCTCGCTCCTCGAGGTGGTCGGTCCGCGCCACGAAGACGAAGCGGGTGTCGAGCGGGAAGCGCTCGAGCAGGTGGGCGACCAGGGGCCGGCCCTCCACGTCGATCATCGGCTTCGGGCGCTCGTAGCCCGCCCGCGCGAAGCGGGTCCCGGATCCGCTCATCGGCAGGACCACCTGCAGGGGTCGGCGCTCTCGGGTTCCCGTGGGCGGGGCCATGGGGCGTCCCCCTCCCGGCTCGATCAGGTCGAGCTCGCCGCGCCGCCGAACTCCACCTCCTTCTGCACGTACTCGCGCCAGGAGCTGCCGTCGCCGCCGTCGTCCACCTCGTCGATGCGCACCCCGACGCCGCCGCCCTCGGAGGCGGTCATCGCCGGCATCTCCCAGATGACGTCGCCCACGAGGCGGACGCGGAAGGGACGAGCGTGCAGCGCGATGGGGTAGGAGACCTCGACGGGCGTGCCCGTGTGGGGCACCGCGTCCTCCATCAGGAGGTAGATGCCGCCCGCGCTGATGTTGTACGCCTGGGCGTCGTGGGAGCGGCCGGCGTATCGGAGCACCACGTCGACGCGGACCGCCACACGGGTCTCGGCACGATCGGACTCGTCGAGCACCTTGCCGGCGCCGCCCCGCCCGCGCACGGGCCGGCGGCGGCGGGCCGGAGGTCGGGTGGCCTTGAAGCCGTAGAACCAGCCCCCCGCGCCCTCCTTGAAGGCCGCGGGATCCACATCGTCCGCGCCCATCACCTCGGTCAGGAAGCCCAGCAGGATCGGGCGTCCACCGGCGGCGTGGATCGCGAGGGGCCTCAAGGTCAGGCGGCTGCCCGGCGTCCCAGGCTCCTCCCCGACCGCTTCCACCCCCGCGAGCAGGCGGACGACGCCGCTCACCGCGCCGGAGTACGCGAACGCCAGGCGCAAGGTGCCCTCGTCGACACGCGTCTTCTGCTCGAGCGAGACACGGAGGAGCTCGGTGGTGAAC
>CAZEHU010000318.1:0-4573 GCA_964511605.1 uncultured Myxococcales bacterium | reverse complement strand
GCCCCCGCCGGAGCCACCACCAGAGCCACCACCGGAGCCGCCGCCAGAGCCGCCCGAGCCGCCCGTGCTCGAGCCGGAGCCGCTCCCGCTGGTGGTGCCCGGGGCCGGATCGCCCGTGTGCAGGCCCGTCCCCTCCGGTGGCACGGTGACCGCCTCCTCCGCTTCGATGGCTTTGTGGGTCGGGTCGATGGACGCGATGAGGGCGTCCTGCTCCCCGACGTTGGCATGCTCGATCGTGGTGCCAGGCCCCTCGCTGGTCAGGAGTCGAATCTCCGCGGCGGCCGGCTCCGCGGCGGCCGGGTCGACGAACCCACCGCTGCCATCCTCTCCTGTCGGCCAGCCCCCATAGGGCCACACCGGACCCTCGATGAAGATCGTCTGTCCGCTCTCGAGGGTGATCACGAGATCGATGACCTGGCCCACGTCGTTGCACTTGCCGCTGGCGACCGCGCTGTGCTGGTTGTCCACGTCCGGCAGATCCGGGTTGAAAGCGAACATGGGATCGCGGGTCATCTCGTGGGCGCTGGCAGTGGTGTAGAGCCGCGTGGTGTAGGGATGCTTGTCCAGCATCTCCTGGGCCGACTTCAGCGGCGCGACGACCCGCTCCTCGAGCTCGGCGACGAACGCGCCGGGATCGAACTCGAAGCCCTCGGGGAGGTGCTGCGAGAGGCACTCCTCCTTGTTCCAGTTGTAGTACTCGGCCTCCTCGTCGCAGTCCTCCGGCAGGTCCTGGGCATCGGGCATAGGGATGTGCTTGCGGATGAGGCTCTGGATCTGTGGATCGCCGCTGAAGCCCATGCCGAGCATCTGGTCGAGGAACTGGGAGGGGTCTTCCACCTCGGCGAGGCTATCGAGGTTGTCGTACTGCCCCGGCCAGTACAGGGCACCCTGCATGTCGAGGGAGCCCGCGTACTCCGTGATGAAGCCATGCCCCGCCGCCTCGTCCACGGCCTTGTCCGCCAGCTCGTCGTAGTTCTGGCCCCAGCCGATCCAGTCGATGCGCGCCTCGTTGACCCGCACCTCGAACCAGTTGGTGGGCACCGCGCGATGCTCCCCGAGGATCCAGGCCTGCACGGGCATGTCGTCCATCGTAGCGATGCGCGTCAGGACCAGCGGGATGCAGGGCTCGCCCGCGGGGATCTCGAGGACCAGGGGCTGGATCTCCCCCACCTCCGCATCCCGCTTGAGCGCCACAGCGGCGAAGACGTTGCCGATCTCGAGGTAGTGCGCGATGAGCGGCAAGCTGCCAGGGGCCTGGTCGAAGCCGTTATCCTCGAGCCAGTCGAGGAGCGCCTGGGCGTCGTCGGAGTCCAGGACCTTCACATTGTAGGGGCCCACCTCCTCCTCGAAGAGGATCTCGACGCCCCCCCCGGCGCCGCCCCCATCCGCCGCGCTCTCAGCGGCGCCCGTGGCCATCATCCCACAGGAGTCGTTGTCGTCGAACTGCCAGTCGAGCCAGAACTGCGGCGCGGTGCGCCAGTCGAGCTCCTGGAAGAGGCGCAGCGGTCCGACGGAGAAGTCGGGCACCGCCGCCACGGGTACAACCCAGCCGAAGTCGTCGGCCTCGCCCTGGTAGTTGATCTGGATGTGGGCGGTCACCTTGCCTGGCTCCACCCCGAAGATGATGCGCTCGCCGACCTGCTCCATGGGCTGGTTGGCGCAGAAGAAGCCTCCGCAGGCCTCCGCCGGCGGCGGCGCGAGCAGGAGGGCGGAGAGCGCGGTGGCGCCGCACACAGCGAGGGTCGTGATGCGCTTCATGGTGGGTCCTTGGGAGCGCGGGCCTGGGGTCGAGTGGTGGCGCCGCCGCTGCCACGGGAGATAGTAGGGGACCGACGCCGCCGAAGGAATCTCTGGCGTCGGCCCCTACGCCACCTCGTCGAGGAGCACCCCGACGGGGCCGAGATCCTCGAGCAGGGCGTCCTTCAGATCGGCGAGGATGTCCTGGAGGTCCGTGAGCAGGCCGCCGGAGGTGCGGCCCTCGCCGAGCAGGAAGTCGAGGGCGTCGTCGTTGGCGGTGGCGAAGCGGTCGACGAAGGTCTCCTCGGAGCTCCGCGTCATCAGGAGGGTGTCCGCCGCGCTAACACCGAAGTCGACGTCGATGCCGAAGGTGGAGCGGCGGAGGTCCGCGTCGCTGTCCGGGTACAGGTCGTCGAGGGCCTCGGTGATGCGGTCCAGGTAGATCTGCGCGGTGATGTTGCCCGCCACCGCATCGGACTTCAGGCCCTCGACCACGTCGTTGAAGGCGCGCACGAAGTCCCTCAGCTCGATGACGGCGCCCTCGGCCTGGTCGCGGCGGGTGTCCTCGAGCTCGTCGGTCTCGGTGGCCGTGAGGGTGTCGCCCTCGTGGGTCTTCGCTTCGATGCCGACCGCGGTGAAGAAGCCCGAGGTCCCATCGTCCAGCACGATGTCGTTGCCCTTGGCCGCCTCGTCCTGGGTCAGCTCGAAGGTATCGTCCACCGAGTTGTAGCCCACGCTCAGGCCCAGATTGGCGGCGTTGATGGTGTCGATCACGTCCTGGAGCGAGTCGGTGGAGGTGTCGATCGTGAACTCCTCCCCATCGATGGAGAAGGTGCCGTCCGAGACGCCGGACAGCGCCGTGACGTCCTCGAGCTCGTCGTCGAGGTCGCTATACTGGCCTGTGGTCTGGGTGGCGCCGGACAGCTTCACCGCGTCGAGGAAGCCCGAGGAGTCCGAGCCCAGCGTGATGTCGAGGTCGCCGGCGCTGTCCCGGGTGAGGGTCACGGAGTCCGTGGCCGCGGAGTAGCTGGCGCTGACATCATCGACCGCCGACGTGATGCGAGAGAGCACATCGCTGAGGGTATCGTCGGCGTTCACGGTGACCGAGGTGCCGTTGACCGTGAAGCTGCCGGCGGTGATGGTGGTGCCGTACTCCAGCTCCGGGTGCTGGGTGCCGACCCCGTCGAAGGGGTTGTCCGGGTCGACCGACGCTTCGTCGAGCGTCACGTTCACGGTGAAGGTGTCGTTGTCCACCACGTCACCATCACCAAAGCTGATGGTGAGGCCGATGTCGGTGGCGATCTCCGTATCCGCGGGGGTGCCGGCCGCGATCGTGAAGTCGTCGAGCTTGGAGCCGCCGCTGTCGAAGATCTGCACCCTCATTTTGTCGGTGCCGACCGTGGCGTCGCGCTTCATCTTGAAGGTCAGCGTGTCCACACCGGCGCTGCCATCGTAGATGCCGTCGATCGTCACCTGGCTCGACGAGCTGCCCGCGAAGGTGGGGAGTCGCGGCGAGAAGGTCGTGCTCTGGGTATTGACCTCCTCGGTGCCGGTGAGGGTGGTCTTCGATTCGCTGGTATCGAGGCCGAGGGCCGACGAGGTGAGCTCGATCAGGTCCAGGGAGGCGGGGACGAGATCCGTCTCGACGAGGCCGCGGACCTGGGTGATCGACTCGCTGGCACGGATGACCTCCGCCTGCACGGCGCGGAGCTGGCTCTCCTCGAGGAGCTGGAAGTCGGGCGGATCCGGCTGGAGCTTTCGAAGCTGGATCTCCTGGATGACCGTCGGCTGGGTCGCCAGGTTGAAGAAGCCGGTGCCGAAGTTTCCGTAGAGTCCGTTGATCACCGTCGGCCCTGCGTGTCGGTGCCGATGGTCCCCACCGGCGCTCCCAGTGTACCGCGGGAGCCCTCACTTTGGGAGCAAGCGGTCGCCTGACGCGGTCGAGCGCCCTCAGCGCCCTACGATCAGGTGCTTGCCGGAGGTGGCCAGCCACAGGCCTTTGCCCCGAAGCGTCTTGGGGACCGGGATGCCCTTCGCTTGCTTGAACGCGGTGCTGTTGATCGCGTTCTTGATGTAGGAGCGGTAGTCCGGGTTGTCGTGCTTCTTCAGCTTCACCTTGGTCACGCGTCCGTAGAGCGTGATGGTGCCCTTGGTCTTGTCGGGGTTCAGGTAGACGATCAGGTCGAGGTCCACCCCCTTCTTGAGCGCCTCCTTGATCTTGCGCTTGTGGTCCGCGAAGCCCTTTTGCTTCACCGAGACCTTCTTGCCGGTCAGCGTCACCTTGACGTGGATGCGCCCTCGGCTGTCGATCTTGAAGTCCCGAGGCTTGTTCAGGGTGAACTCGCCGCGGAGCTTCTCGTGGATCGAGGAGCCGGGCACCGTGTAGGGCAGGTAGGCCTTCGCCAGCTTGCGGAGCTGGTCCTTGGGGATCTCGATCCAGCGATCGCCCTTCGCCGGCTGGCCGCCCTTCTTGAGGCGATCCGCGTGCTTCTGGGTCCACTTGGCGTGGCGCTTGGACTGCTTGAGCTGGTGCTCGAGGCTGTTGACGGCCTTCTGGCGGGCCTGGAGGTCCGCCATCGTGGGGCCGCAGCCCCCGGCGCCGAGGAGGAGGAGCGTGAGGCCGCCCGCGAGGGGGAGCCTTCGGGCTGTCAGGAGGCTCACTTCTTCACCTCCCCGAGGTACAGAGCGCAGCGATCCCCGCCTCCGACCGGCTCGAAGCGCACCTTGTAGCCCTTCTTCCGCTTGAAGGGCAGCTTGCCGAAGGTCTGGGAGCCCGAGAGGCCACAGCCTCGCGCCGCTTTGGTCTTGCCGCTCTTGGCCGTCTTGGTATCGAACT
>CAZEHU010000317.1:0-4574 GCA_964511605.1 uncultured Myxococcales bacterium | reverse complement strand
GCCGTTGGGCGGATTCGGACCGTAGACGTAGGTCGAGGTGCCGGTGCCCGGGCTGGGCGCGTTGGTATGCCAGCTCACGAAGACGGCGTCCTCGCCCTCCTCGTTCTGCCAGGCAGCGTAGCGGGAGCGGGTGCCCACGTCGTCGGAGTTGTCCGCATCGGAGTAGTCATAGACCGAGGCGGGGGCGCCGCAGAACTGCGCGTAGTACCGGGAGCACTCCTCCCACCGGGGGCGGCCCGTGGTGGGGCTGTCCGCCACGCCGCTGCCATCGCCCCGGGCGATCTCGCCGAGCCCGCCACCGAAGCGCACGGCGTCGGCGCTGATCCAGTCCCCGGGCTCGGAGGTGCTGTCGTTGAGCAGGGTGACCGAGGCCCGCTCGGGATCGAGGCCGGCGTCGAACCAGAACGTGCCCAGCTCGACCCAGGTGGCGCCGTGGCGCTCCTGGTTCACCAGCACCTCGGACTCGCCCCCCGCGTGCTGCACGACGTAGTGGGCGTCCACGACCCGCGTGGCGTGTTGGCTGTAGGAGACGTAGACCGTGTACGGGCCCGGCGCCGGGATCTCCGGGCTCCAGCGCGCCCAGGCGTCGGGCTCTCCCTGGGTCGTGGCGACGGCCCGGTTGGCGCCGAGCTCGAAGGGGTTGGTGCCCGACGCATAGGGCGCGTGGCCCGCGGCGAAGCCCGGCACCACGCTGTCGATCCAGGGACCGGACTCCTCGTAGACCCCGCCGCCCTGGAGCGTCCCTTGGCCTCCGGCGTCCGCGTCGACGATCACCATCTGAGCCTGCAGATCGTGCTCGCGGACCGTGAAGACGGTGGCGCCCGCCGCGCGCAGCATGGCCACCAGGTAGTGGTTGACGGCCTCGGCGTTCACGAAGTCCTCGACCACATCGTTGGTATTGCCGCGCTGGGTGGCCCAGCGGCCGAGGGGGTTCGACCAGTACCAGCCATGTCCCTGGGAGACGTAGACCACCTTGCCGGTCAGCCCCCCGATCGGGGCCGCCCCGCTGGCGCCGCGCGCGACGGTCGGCGGACTGAGCGCGCTCTCGAGCGGTCGCGGCGGGGGAGGCTCGGGCAGGTCGAGCAGCGTGATCACCGGCGCCCACCCCTCGGGCAGCTCGACCCAGGGCATCACGCCGCTCACGTCCAGCCCGCGCTCGAGCGCCCCGTCGAGGAGTCCGAGCTGCAGCGCGACGACGGAGGCCTCGCTCGCCTGGGCCTCGAAGCCCGGCTCGACGAGGAGGCCGACGTGCAGGACGCCTTCCTCGAGGAGCTCCCACACCGGCTGAACCGCGCCGCCGCCTCCGGAATGGGAGGGGAGCAGCAGGGAGGCGGCCAGGAGGATCGGGGAGAGGACGGTCGAGAGCATGACGACGGCATGCTAAGACTTGGGCATGCGTACGTCAGCCCTGACTCCCGCGGTCATCCTCGCTTCGTCGATCCACCTCCTCGTCCTGCTGGCGCCACGTCCGGCCGAGGCCTGAGGCTGCGGCGCCCCCGCCGGTCCGGCGGTCGTCACCGAGGAGGGGCAGGCCCCGGGGCTGCGGGTCACCGCCGCCTGGAGCGCCTTCGATGCGGACGTCCGCTTCGAGGGGGACGTGGAGGCCGACGTCCGGCAGCACATGGTGCTCGCGGGCCTCGGCGGCGCCATGGGCGAAGCGAGCACCTGGCAAGCGGCCGCGGGCGCCGTGCTCGGCGGTGAGCTCGACGTTGGGAGCGAGACGTACTCGTTGTCTCCGGGCCTCGTCCTCCAGGGTCGGCTCGGGCGTCGCTTCGTCGAGCCCGCCGGCGGTCGCCCCTGGATCGACGGCTCGATCTCCGCGGCGATGGCTCTCGCTTCGCTCGGTGATGACGACTGGATCGCTACGGACGTGCGCCTCGGGGCCTCCGCCGGGTGGATGCTCGGGGAGAGCCTCGGCCTGTACGGGGCCGGGCGGCTCTTCGGTGGGCCCATCCTCTGGACCCGAGGGGATGAGACCCTCGGCGGCAGCGATCCCGATCACTACCAGCTCGCGGCCGGCGCGGTGCTCGCTCTGCCGGCGGGCCTGGGCGCCTTCGTGGAGGTGGCCCCGCTCGGGGAGCGAGCCGCGGCCGCGGGCCTCTCCCTCGCGCTATGAGATCGCCCAGGCCCGGCCCCGGCCTGCTCCTGATGCTGCTCGTGGGTGGCTGCGGTGGAAGCCAGTCCGCCGTGGAGGGCGCGGAGGATACCGGCGCGCCCCCAGCGGGCCCCCCGCCGGCCGTCGACTCGAGCATCGCGCGCCCCTACGAGGCCGGGGGCGCGGAGCAGGGCGCGGGGTCTAGCGCTGCGAGCTGCCACGCCCCCGCGGTGAGCGCTCCGAGCTGGCAGGATCTCGCCATCGGCTACGAGATCTTCGTGCGCAGCTTCCAGGACTCCGATGGGGACGGAGTCGGGGATCTGCCTGGCCTGATCTCGCGCCTCGACCACCTGAGCGATGGCGACCCGGACAGCGAGCTCGATCTCGGCGTGGACCTCCTCTGGCTCATGCCGATCCAGCCGAGCCCGAGCTACCACGGCTACGATGTGACCGACTATCGCGGCGTGGACTCGGAGTACGGCTCCCTCGCGGACCTCGAGCTCCTGGTTCAGGAGGCGGAGGCCCGCGGCATTCGCGTCATCCTCGATCTCGTCCTGAACCACAGCTCGACGCTCCATCCTTGGTTCCAACAGGGCCGCCGCAGCCAGGACGCCCCTACGCACGACTACTACGTCTGGAGCGACTCCTTCCTCGACTGGGACCGTCCCTGGGGGCCCGGGCCCACGTGGCACCCCTTCGGGGACGCCTGGTACTATGCCCTGTTCTGGGAGGGCATGCCGGACCTGAACTTCCAGCATCCCGCCCTGCGCCAGGAGATGCTCCAGACCGCGCTCTACTGGCTCGACAAGGGGGTGGCCGGATTCCGCCTCGACGCGGCCCGCTACCTGGTGGAGACCGGACCGGGCGAGGGCCAGGCGGATACACCCGAGACGCACCAGTTCTGGCGGGACCTGCGCGAGGCTGCCGACACCCAGCACCCCGGCTCCATGCTGCTGGGAGAGATCTGGACCGACTCGAGCATCGTCGCCACCTACTTCGGCACCGAGGCCGAGGCGGAGCTGACCATGAGCTTCGACTTCGACCTGGCCCAGGGGCTGGTCCAGGCGATCCAGCAGGGCAGCGCCGCCGCTGCGCGCATCCCCCTGTGCGGCCGCCTGGGCGGCTGGCCGCCCCTCGCGCGCGCGGGGACCTTCGCCACAAACCACGACATGGCACGCCTCGCCACGCGGCTGGCCGGGGCCGGCGAGCCGGGCCTCCGGCTGGCGGCGGCGCTGGTGCTTACGCTGCCAGGGACGCCCTGGCTCTACTACGGCCAGGAGATCGGCATGCGCTCGGGCTCCGTCGGGGGCGACGAGGCCCACCGACTGCCGATGCAGTGGACCGAGGGGGCGGCCGCGGGCTTCTCCACTGGGCCGCCCTGGCGAGAGCCGGAGAGCACGACCCTCGAAGGCTCCGTGGCGGGCCAGACCTCGGACGCCGGGAGCCTGCTCTCCCTGCATCGTCGCTTGATCCGCCTGCGCCGCGCGACCCCGGCGCTCCACCGGGGCGCCACGCAGAGGCTCGAGACCGCGGGTCCCACCCTCGCCCTCGAGCGAGAGGCGGGCGGGGAGCGTGTCGTCCTGCTCTTCCACTTCGACAAGACCCCCGGGCTCGTCTCCCTCGACGCGGCGGGGGCACGCCCGGCGGGCGCATGGGAGGATCTCCTCAGCGGGGAGGCCTTCGGTGCCGACGTGGACATGGGGCCCCTCGGCTTCAGGATCCTGGCCCCCTCGGGCTGAGCTGCTTGGACGTGGGCCCCGGGGCGTGGCGATGCTCGAGCACCGCCCAAATCCCCAGGGTGATGGTGGCGGCCACCGCCGCGAGCGCGAACATCGCATCGTCGCCGCGCAGATCGGCCACGAGGCCAAGGGCCGGCGTGAGGGCGATGGCCGAGACGTCCCAGAGGCCGGTGAACGCCGCGAGGCCCGAGCCCCTCAGGTGGTCCGGGGTGCGCGTGACGACCTGGGCGGTCAGCACCGGGAAGCAGTAGCCGTGCCCGAGGCCGGCGAGCAGCCCCGCGAGCAGGAAGCCGTCGGAGGTCTGGGCCTCCGCGGCGAGGAGCGCTGCCGCCGCGTACACGGCGAGCGCCGGGGTCACCAGGTTCGCGGGACCGAGCCGATCCGGCAGGCGCGCGCCGAGGAGGCGGACGGTGGCCGCGCCGCCCGCGTAGGTGAACCAGAGGGCGGCGGGACGCTCGATGCCGCGGGCCTCGGCCGTCACGGTAGCGAAGCCGAAGAAGGTAGCGACGAGGCCGCTGAAGACGATCGTCGCCAGCCAGACGGGCCGCAGCGGTCGCGCGCCGAGGGCACGCATCGCGGCGCGGGCGCCCCCCTCGTGCTTGCCCGGATCCCGGGCCGGCCGAGGGGGCTCCCGGACGAAGAAGAGCGCGAGGAGCGAGCAGGCCACGAGCCCGCCCACCACCGGGAGGAAGACGCGGACGTCCGGGGCCCCGACCCCGAGCTCCCCGGCCACCGGGTTG
>CAZEHU010000316.1:0-4579 GCA_964511605.1 uncultured Myxococcales bacterium | reverse complement strand
TGTCCGGCGGCTCGGGCTCCACGCTGTCCGGCGCCTCGGGCTCCACGATGTCCGTCAACGCGACCTCCACCATGGCCGTCGGCACGCGCTCCCCGATGTCCGGCGGCCCAGGCTCCGCGACGTCCGGCAGATCAGGCTCCGCAACGTCCGGCGGACCAGGTTCCGCGATCTCGGCGTGCTCCGCCTCCACGATCTCGGCGGGCTCGGGCTCGACGATCTCCGGGAGCTCGGGCTCGGCGCTCTCGGGAGCGCTCGAGTCGGGCTCCGCGATCGGATCTGGGTCGGCGATCGGATCCGGCTCGGCTGGGGGCAGCTCGATCGCCTGCTGGCACCAGGGTCCCCCGCGGATCGCCACCCCGCCCTGGTCCATCGTGGCGGCGCTCAGGAGCCTCCCACCGACGAGCCAGGTACAGGCCAGCTCGTCGATCCACACCGCGTGCCAGTCCAGGTAGAGGGGCGGGGGCTCGACATCGAACCAGGCCCCCCCGACCCGCTCCCACTGCGTGAACCCCTGGCCGGCGGCCACGGCGTAGCCCGTCTCGTCGACGAAGACACCGTTCAGGGCCGGCGTGAAGGGCGGGGTGGTGTCGACCCACGCCTCGTCGTGGCGCTCGAAGATCACGGCGTTCGCCAGGCCGCCGACGATGATCGGAGCGCCGGCCCCGGCGGGAGCGCCGCCGCCCCGCCCTCGCACGGTCACCAGGCGAGGCCCGCCCTCGAGGATCTCCAGGCTCCACACTCCTCCCGCTCCCCGGCGGAGGACGTGTCCCTCCTCCCCGACCACCCACAGCACCTCGGCCGAGCGCCCCCACACCTTGAAGAGCGTGGCGCTCTCGCTCATCGCGGGAGGCAGCCCCGCGGCCGGGAGCACATCCTGTCCGACGATGCGCAGGACGACCCCCTCGGGGGACGCTCGGCCCCCGGGGATCCCGCCCACCGTCCACAGCTCATCCTCGGAGGCTCCCCACACGCCGAAGAGGGTGGAGGAGGTGGGGCTGGCGAGCTCGGTGAAGACCTCCTCGAAGCGATCCCACCGCAGCACGACGCCGCCCTCCCCTACGATCCAGACGTAGCGCTCCCCCACGCCATAGACCCACCACAGGTGCCCGGCGGTGCCGGTTGGGAGCCGCGCCCAGCTCCCCTCCGTGTCCCGCCGCAGCACCAGGGGACCAGCCCCCTTGTCCGCCCCGACCATCCACAGCTCGCCCTCGCCCTCCCAGAGGCTCAGCACCGCCTCGTCGAGGCCCGACGCTGCGACGAACCACTCCCCCTCGGTGGGGCCGTCCGCCAGCGCGTCGTCGCCGTCGGGGGCGCCCCCGATATCCTCCGATCCCAGCGCGTCGGCCCCTGCGTCCGAGAGCCCATCGGAGCCGGCGATGCTGTCTTCGAGGGGCCACATCGAGATCGCATCGGTGGCAGCTCCCTCCACCTCCCCCTCCACGTCTCCGCTCCCCGCCCCCCCGGCGCCGAGCGCATCGACGGCAGGGATGACGTCCTGGGCCTCCGAGTGGGAGGTAGACTTCGAGTCTCCGCATCCGCTCCCGGCTGCAGCGATGAGCAGGATCGCGAGGGCTGTGCCGCGTGTCTTGTTCACCCGAGTAGACTGCCCGCGCTCGAGTCCTCCGCGCCATGAGGGATTTCGCCAGCGCTGTTCCTGGAGTCGACGGGGCACGGCTCGGCGGCTCGGCCCGCAGCCGGGAAGCGGACCAGGGCTAGCGCGGGGGCGCCCCAGAACCCCACGTCCAGGTGGAGCGCCAGCTCCGGGGCGCCCTCGAGGGCGAGCGCGCGCTCGACCGGGACGAAGAGGAGGGGCTTGGGGGGAGCCAGCTCGTGGCTGACGGGCTCCTGCACGAATCCCTCTTCGAGGAGAATGGCGACCGTCTGGAGGTCTACGGCCCACGCGCGCTCAGCGTGGGCGAGCACCCAGCGCAGCCGCTCCCACACGCCGGAGGCATGGACGCGCTGGCGGTACCGCCAGGACCTCGTGAGCGCCCGGGCCCGAATCTCGGCGGCGCGGCGGCGAAGCGGCTCGCTCATGGCTCGTCGAGTCGGTCGAGCAGGGCACCGATGAGGCCTCGCTGCTCTGAGGGATCGGGCATCCCCGCCATCGCCGGAAGGAGCGAGAGCGTGGTGAGGCCCGACCTCAACGCGTCGAGCTCCTCGTCCTCGAGGCCCCGCGCCACCTTGACGAGCTCATCGAGCTCGCCCCTCCCTCCGATGGCAAGCAGCCCGGCGACGACCAGGAGATCCCGGTCCCCCTTCCGGCCGCTGCGGTCGGTGATGAGCTTCTCGACGATGAGATCCGCGACACGTGGGAGCGGAATCCGGACCCCCTCCACCGTCCGGCGCTCGCCGGGCCGAAGACGCGAGAGCGGACCGAAGACGAGCAGCGGCAGCCTCTCGTCCTCGAAGACGTAGGTCTGAGCCGGCGAGGAGATCGCAGGGTCGAGGCCGACGAAGTTCACCTCGATGAGCCGATCGTCTGCAGGGAGCCAGACGGAGGGCTCGTGGGCAGAGGGCTCGAGACCCTCGACCCCGTCGAGGGCGGCACAGACCAGGCCGTGCTCGGAGACTGGCACCCCAACGTCGACGTCCTTCGAGATCACCAGGGTCGAGGCGGCCCCCGGCTGGAGGAGGTTGGGGATCTCCGAGCCCACCACCATGACGCCCTCCACGTCCAGCACGGGCTGGATGGCCCTCAGGGTCGCCAGGAGCTGGTCGCGGAACCGCACCTCGTGATCGTGGCGCTCCAGGCGGGTGGCGTCCAGTCGCGGACGACAGAGACTACGCTTCGCCTCCCCGGACCAGGACCAGCCCGGCGAGGAAGCGAGGATCGAGATCGGCGCTCTCGACGTCGACCAGGGCGCGGCCGAGCTCGGCGAGCTCCCCCTGTACGACGCGCTGGACGGGCTCGGGGACCTCGCTCGTGAGGGTCCCCAGCAGCTCGCGCATGGCGGGGCGCAGCTCGGCTCCCTCGAAGGCGGCCTCGAGGAAGGCGGCCAGCTCGTCGCGCTCGAGGGGCTCGAAGCTGAGTTGATCGCTCAGCAGGAGCTGGGCCAGGCCCGTCCTCAGCAGGGTGCCGAAGCGGATGTGGGCGCGATCGTCCTCACCGAGGCCCTCGAGGAGGGCCTCCGACAGCGCCCGCGGGGTGAAGCCGAGGCTGCGCTCGAAGAAGCGCAGGTAGGCGTCGGCGTCCTCGAGGAGCGCGCGGGTGCGCTCGAGCTCACCCAAGCTGCGGAAGTCGCGGAAGGCCACCTCGCTGGCACCCGGCGTGAGGCCCTCGAAGTACTGCGGGCGGAGACGGACAGCGGCCTCGAGGGCGTCGTCGGTTGGATCGCCGAAGAGGCGGAGGCCCTGGGGGACGCCGGCGCGCGGCGCGATCCGGTGGGCGAGGCGACCCACCTGCACCGTCAGGGTGTAGCCGACCCGAAAGAGCTCCTCCGGCCAGAGGCGCTCCACCACAGCTACCGCCTGCTCGAGCGACTCGCCCGACACATAGCCGAGCCCCAGGCTGATCAGCGCCGCCGTGTGGGTGCCGACCTCGGGCAGCGCGTCCGTGCGGGAGAGGTCCCCGGTCCGCGCCATGAAGACCTTCTGCACCAGGTAGCTGAGGGCCTGAGCGAAGCGCTCCCTGCCGTCCTCGTCGAGCTGCGAGAGGGCCTCGCGGAGCAGGCCCTCGATGTGGGCTCCGCGCAGCGCCAGATCCCCGGCGCTCTCGCCGAGCGGCCGGGCGTAGAACCGGTCGAGACCCTCCAGCTCGGTGCGCACGCGCTCCCGGACCCGCTCCGGGTCGAGCCAGGCGTAGACGCCGAGCGCCTCCTCGGGCGGGGCGAGGCCCATCTCCTCGAGGCGTCCGCGCCGGAAGTGGATCAGGGTCTCCTCCACCTGGCTCGGCAGCTCGAAGCGTGCGGTCACCAGGATGTCGCGCATCTTCTCGATGTCCGCCGCCCACAAGAGCTTCATGAAGTCGTGCAGGTAGGGGGCGATGGGGTGCTCCACCGGGATGGTCACGAAGAACTCCCCATCGGGGGTCGGCGTGATCTGGAGCACATCGGGGACCTCATCGAGCTCCACATCCTTAGGGAGGACCTGGATCTCGCCCGTGAAGAAGAGCTGGATCACCTCGGGCTCGGTCACGCGGATGACCCGGAGCGCCGCCTCGAGGCCGGCCTCTTTGGCCAGGTCGATCCAGCCGAGCCAGCGCTCGAGGCGCACCTCGTAGCCGGTCCAGAGGTCGAGGTCCATCAGGCCCTGCACCTGCTCGTCGGAGGCCATCTCGAGGAGGCTCGAGACATCGGACGTGCCGATGTCCTTCATCAGATAGTAGAGCTCGGTCGTGGCCAGCGAGGACACGTAGCCGCGCGGGTCCTCCAGGCCGAGCACCCAGTCCAGCTTGCGCATGCCCGGGGCCGTGCGAAGCTCGGCCGGGAGCGCACCACGGTGCACACCGAGTGTGGAGAGATCGCCCATCAGCGCCCTCCTACCGGTCCCCTTGGCCGGGAGCAAGCGCGGCCTGCGCCAACGTCGCCTTGCCTCCCCCCCCGCCCGCGGCTACAACCCCCCGTCCCGTGACCTCCCC
>CAZEHU010000315.1:0-4597 GCA_964511605.1 uncultured Myxococcales bacterium | reverse complement strand
CGATGCGGACATGCTCAATCGGTCCTGGAGACCTATGATCCGACCACTGGAACACCACGGGGAATCCTATTTCACTCCGCCCTAGACGTCGCGCGTGACGGGTTTGACAGACCCAATGAACCATGACAACCACCTGACAATGCAGAGGAAACCGATGACTTCGCAGCCTCCCAGCCAGCCCTGGACCGCCTCGAGAGCGCCAAGATGCCTCCTGGCCTTCGTGCTCGGCCTCTGGGTCGGCGCTTGCGGCGGGACGGCCCAGGCCCGCTCCGGCGAGCACGACCCCGCCCTGGAGCGCGCCCGCGCCGAGGCACTGGCGGCCGACCCCGTCCTCCGCGCCATGAGCGCCGAGCTCGATCGCTCCCGCACGGAGCTCGCGCTCGAGGACTACGAGCGGCCCTACTACCTCGCGTACGTGATCAAGGATCGGCGGGAGCGCACCATCAGCGGCAAGCTCGGGGCGATCCACGAGGTGGACGATGATCACGAGCGCTATGGGGGCGCGGAGGTCCGCGTCGGGAGCTGGGAGTTGGACAGCTCGGAGGATGAGGAGGAGCTCTGGCCCTTCGACGATGGCTTCGAGCCGGACATGGCGATGCCCCTCGCGGACGACGATCCCGGCATCCGCCACGCCCTCTGGCTGCTCACCGATGTGGCCTACAAGCAGGCCCTGGCCAGCTACCTCGAGGTCCGGGGACAGCGGGTCTTCGAGGCCGAGCGCAAGCGCAAGCGCCCCAGCCACAGCCCCGCGACGACCCTCGTGCAGCTCGATCCCCCGCTCGAGCTCGTCCTCGACATCGATCGATGGAGCGCCACGGTGAAGCGACTCGGCGCCAAGGTCGGCGAACGGGAGGCGGTCTTCGACAGCGCCGTCAGCGTCGCCGGTAGCGTCGTCACACGCTGGATGGTCACCACCGAGGGCACCCTCCTGCGCACACGGACGCCTATGTACGAGCTGCACGTCAGCGCCTGGACGCGCTCCGAGGATGGCATGCTCCTCGACAAGGGCCTCGATCTCTACGGGCGGAGCGAGGCGGATCTTCCGGCCCTCCCGGAGTTCGAGGTCCGCGTCGCCGCCATGCTCGACGACCTCGTGGCCCTCCGCGCGGCGCCGGAGCTCGAACCCTACACGGGCCCCGCGATCCTCGAGCCCCCGGCCACCGGGGTCTTCTTCCACGAGGTCCTCGGCCACCGCCTCGAGGGCCACCGCCAGGACGATGAGGAGGAGGGCCAGACCTTCACCGATCATCTGGGCCAGTCGATCATGCCCTCCTTCCTCAGCGTGCTCGACGATCCGACCCGCACCCACCACGGCTCCCTCCCCCTCAACGGCCACTACCGATTCGACGATCAGGCCGTGGCGGCCGAGCGGGTCGTCCTCGTCGACCGAGGGGTCCTCGAGGGCTTCCTCATGGGCCGCCGGCCGGTGAGCGGCTTCGAGCGCTCCAACGGACACGGACGCGCCCAGGGGCTGTACGACCCGGTTCCGCGCATGGGGACCCTGGTAGTGGAGGCGCACCGCGCCGTTCCTCGCCAGCGACTCCAGGAGCTCCTCCTCGAGGAGGTCCGCAAGCAGAGCAAGCCCTACGGCCTCGTCGTCCGCGACATCACGGGCGGCTCGACGAACACCTCCTCCTACGGATACCAGGCCTTCAAGGGAGAGGCTCGGATGGTCTATCGGGTCGACGCGACGACCGGAGAGGAGACCCTCGTCCGGGGGGTGGATATCGTCGGCACCCCCCTGACCAGCCTCTCCAAGATCCTCGCCGCGAGCGCGGAACCCGGTGTGTTCAACGGATATTGCGGGGCCGAGTCCGGCATGGTACCTGTCAGTACGATCGCCCCGGCGACCCTCTTTCGAGAGATCGAATTGCAGCGGTCCGCGCGAGGTCGAGCGAAGCCTCCGATCCTGTCCGCACCTCCCTCTCCCCTCCGCCCGGTCGAGACGCCGCGATGACCTACGACGCGTACGTGCTCTCGGATGTTGGTCGCGTCCGGGAGCACAACGAGGACGACGCGCTGATGCTGCCCTCGCACCATGTCTTCGTCGTCGCCGACGGCATGGGGGGACATGCCTGCGGTGAGGTGGCGGCTCGCATCTCCGTGCAGTCGATCCACGAGTTCTACGCGGATCCCGAGCTCACCTCCCGCCTCCAGCAGCTCTACAAGGGCCTGCGCAAGGACAATCAGCTCAACGGCGTGCGCAGCTTCCACCAGTTCCGCCTGAAGAGCGCCATCGAGTACGGCAACCGCCAGATCCACCACCAGTCGACCCAGGACGAGGATCTCGCCGATATGGGTACCACGGTGGTGGGCATCGCCTTCGTGAAGTCGAGGGTCTACGTGGCCCACGTCGGAGACAGTCGCGCCTACCGCCTGCGCAAGGGCCGCCTGGTGCAGCTCACCGAGGATCACAGCCTCGCGAACGAGTTCATCCGCATGAACGTGCTGAAGCCGGAGGATCTCCCCCGCTTCCCGTACAAGAACGTGATCGTGCGGGCGCTCGGCCTGCAGGAGGACGTGGCGGTCGACACCTTCTACCGCCAGGCCCGGCCGGGCGATCGCTACATGCTCTGCTCCGATGGCCTCAGCGATCTCGTCTCCAACGATGAGATCGGCGACATCCTGCTCGGCGCCACCGACGTCCGGACTGCGGCCCGCGTCCTGGTAGAGCGGGCGCTGGAGCTGGGCGGCGTCGACAACATCACCGTGCTGGTGGTGGACGCGAGCTGAGCCCGGGCTCTCCTCCGCGGAGGATGCACTCCGGGGGCTGTGGTCCGCCTCCAACAGGTGGACCGCGCTGGGTGCAGGTGCTAGACAGCGTCGCGTGCGTACGACACCTTCCCCGGAGGCCCCGAGCAGGGCGTATCGGCCCCCACCGGGCCCGGGCCTTCGGGCCTTGGCTCTGGCCCTCGGCCTGTTCGCCGTGCCCCAGCTCGCCGGCTGCGAGAGCCCCTGCGATCAGATCGCCGGGATCGCCTGCGAAGTGGCCGGGGAGGCGTCCGAAGAGTGCACCCGCCTGCGAGACAAGGCCGGCCGCGCGTCGGCCGACGACAAGGAGGCCTGCACCGTGGCCCTCGAGGTCTACGAGAGCCTCGAGAAGGTCCGCTGATACGTGACCACGACCGGCGACTTCCTCCCCGGCAGCCGGTTCGGCAAGTACGAGCTTCGCGAGAAGATCGGCGCGGGCGGCATGGCGGAGATCTACCGGGCCTCCGTCGCGGGTCCCGATGGGTTCGAGAAGATCCTCGTGGTCAAGAAGATCCTGCCGGCCTACGCCCAGAATCGGGCCTTCATCCAGATGCTCGTGGAGGAGGCCAAGGTCTCCAGCGTGCTCCAGCACGCGAACATCGTGCAGATCTTCGAGCTCGGCGAGATCGAGGGCCAGTACTACATCGCGATGGAGTACGTGAACGGCGCGGATCTCCTGCACATCCTCACGGAGTGCACGCGCAGGGGCATCAAGCTCCGCACCCGCCTCGTCCTCTACATCGTCAGCGAGATCTGCAAGGGCCTCGCTTACGCGCACGAGGCCACCGACACCGCCGGCCGCTCCCTGAACATCATCCACCGGGACGTCAGCCCCTCGAACATCCTCATCAGCCAGCAAGGCGACGTGAAGATCATGGACTTCGGGGTGGCGCGCGCCGACCTCGAGCGTGGCGGCAGCGAGCGGCGCAAGAACACCGCCTCCGGGGTGCTCAAGGGCAAGCTCGGCTACATGTCCTGCGAGCAGGTCGTCGGCTCCGACATCGACCAGCGCTCCGACATCTTCGCGCTCGGCATCATCCTCTTCGAGTGTCTGACCCTGAAGCGTCTCTTCCTCGGCAAGACCGATCTCGAGACGCTCATCAACATCCGCGACGTGAAGATCGAGCGGAAGTTCGAGCGCCACAAGTACATCCCCAGCCCGATTCAGGAGATCCTGCGCAAGGCGCTCGCCAAGGACGTAGGCGAGCGCTACCAGACGGCGACCGACTTCCAGGAGGCGATCCTCGACTACCTCTTCGACAAGCGGGAGCGGGTCTCGAGCCGCGACCTCGCCCGCTTCGTCTCCGAGCTGCTCGGAGGGGAGCTGGTGCCCGACGGCGCCATCACCCTCACCCGCGCCCGCAGCCGTGCCCAGGCCGGGGAGACCACGGGTAGCGGCGAGGAGGAGCCCAGCGCGACCACCAAGCACCAGCGTGGCTCCGCGATCGAGGATACTCGCGCGTTGCGCAAGCAAGCGGAGGACGCCGAGCCGCCTCCTCTCCCCGAGCACGAGGCGGCCGAGGCCGCCGAGGAGTTCGAGCACGAGGGGCCCACCGTCCCCGGCCTCGATCTCGACGAGGGCGAGCTCATCGCCGACGAGCCGACGCCGCCGGAGCCGGTGGCCGAGCCGATCGCCGAGACGGCGCCCAACCCGCTCGCGGGTCAGCCCGTGGTGCTCCACCCTCCCGAAGGCGAACCCTTCGGCCCCATCCCCTTCGAGAACCTGGCCGCGATGCTCGAGGCGTGGGCCGTCGATCGAGAGGAGAAGATCCAGATCGGGGAGGACCGGGGGGTCGACCTCGCCAGCGTCGACGCGATCCGACAGGCGGCGCCGGCCTTCTTCACG
>CAZEHU010000314.1:0-4610 GCA_964511605.1 uncultured Myxococcales bacterium | reverse complement strand
AAGCGGGTGAGGTCGCCGAAGGCCTCGAAGCGGGCCTGGACCTCGGAGAGCGCGAGGCTCTCGAGGCGATCGACGCTGAAGTCCTCGACGCAGAAGCTGGCCATCAGGCTGCCCATCACGGCGGCGCGGCGCATATTGTCCGGGGTGAAGTCCCCGGTCGCCGCCAGGTGGCCCATGAAGCCGCCGGCGAAGGTATCGCCCGCGCCCGTCGGATCGACCACATCCTCGAGGGGGAAGGCCGGCACGTAGAAGACGTCGTCGTCGTTGAACATGAGCGCGCCGTGCTCGCCGCGCTTCACGATGACCACCTCCGGCCCCATCTCCTGGATGCTCCGCGCCGCGCGGGGGATCGCGTGATCGCCCGTCAGCATGCGGGCCTCCTCATCGTTGACGATGAGGCAGTCCACCTTCGCCAGGACCGCCGACAGACCCTCGCGGGCCGTCTCGATCCACAGGTTCATGGTGTCGCAAGCCACGAAGCGCGGAACCGCCACCTGCTCGAGCACCTCGAGCTGCAGGTCCGGCTGGATGTTCGCCAGGAAGACCAGGGAGGCATCCCGATGGCGTTCGGAGAGCTTCGGCTGGAAGGACTCGAAGACGTTGAGCTCGGTCCGGAGTGTATCCCGGCCGATGAGGTCGTCGTGGTAGCGCCCCGTCCAGCGGAAGGTCCGGCCCGGCGCGGACTCGAGACCCCCGAGGTCGATGCCCGCCTCCTCGAGGCGATGCCGATCGTGCTCGTTGAAGTCGTCCCCCACCACCGCGACGAGCGAGGTGGGGGCGCGCTTGGCGGCCGCAAGGCAGAAGAACGTGGCGGAGCCTCCGAGCGCGTGCTCGCGGAGGCCGCGGGGGGTGGTGACCGTATCGTAGGCCACCGAACCGACGACGAGCAGGCTCATGAGGTACCTCCGTGGTACTCGGTATCGTCGAGGAGGAGCGCGAGGCGCGCACGGGCACGGGGAGGGGTGGCTTCAGGGGCGCTCATGATGGCGAAGCGCAGGGCGCCGAAGGCCTCGGAGGGACCGAGCTCCGCGATGGCCGGCAGGGCACGACGGAGGACCCGCTGGGCCTTCTGCACGTTTCCGCGGATGGTGTCGAGCACCGCCTCCACGCTCACCGCCTCCTCCTCCTCGTGCCAGCAGTCGTAGTCGGTCGCGAGGGCGATGGTGGCGTAGGCGATCTGGGCCTCCCGGGCCAGGCGGGCCTCCGGCAGGTTGGTCATGCCGATGACGCTGACGCCCCAGCTCCGGTAGAGAAGCGACTCCGCGCGGGTGGAGAACTGGGGGCCGTCGATGCAGACGTAAGTGCCGCCGTCGTGGTGGACGATGTCCTCGCTGACCGCAGCCGCGACGAGGGTCTGCTGGAGGAGCGGGCAGACGGGATCGCTGAAGGTCACGTGGCCCACGACCCCATCCTCGAAGAAGGTCGAGGAGCGCATCCGGGTCCGGTCGATGAACTGGTCCACCATCACCAGGTGCCCGGGCACGATGTCCTCGCGCATGCTGCCGACGGCGCTCACGCTCACGAGCCAGCGCACCCCGAGCGTCTTGAGCGCGAAGATGTTCGCGCGATAGTTGATCTCGTGGGGGGCGACCTTGTGGCCGCGTCCATGGCGGGAGAGGAAAGCGACCGGCTCGCCGTCGATGCGGCCGACCCCGATCTCGTCCGAGGGTTTGCCGAAGGGCGTCTCGACCACGTGCCACTCGAGGTCGGTCAGCCCCTCCATCTGGTAGAGGCCGCTGCCTCCGATGATGCCGATCCGGGCCCTGGTCACGCGGCTCCACCTCCTGCGGGGACGGAGGCGCCTATCACCCGTCAGGTGACGGGGTCAACGACGACTCGGCCGTGGAGGCCGGCGCCTCGACTCGATCGACGGCGGGACCGCCGGCGGCGTCGAGCGCCTCCTCGAGCGCTCGGGCCGCGCCCGCGGTTCGCTCCCGGACCGTGGACTCGAGGGTGATCCGGATGCGCCATCGTCCCTCCTCACGACGCGGATAGCTGCCGATGGCCACGTCCGGCCAGGCGGCGACCACCGCCTCGAGCGCGTCCACCACGTCGGCCTCGAAGGCCGTGACCCATAGCGCAGCCTGCCACAGGGGCGAGCAGTCGAGCTCTTCGGTGAGCCGAGGCGCGAGGGCGTCGAACTTCGCGCGCATCAGCCTCGGGATGCCGGGCAGGATCCAGACGTTCTCGAGCCGCACCGTCGGCCAGGGAGGGCCACCGCCTCCCTCGAGCGTCGCTCCCTGAGGGATCCGCGCTAGGCGCAGGTGTCCCCTGGAGGTCTGAGCACCGAAGAAGCGCCGGACCAGCACCTCGAGCTCCGCTGCCACCACCACCGGCACGCCCCAGGCGGCCGCGATGGCGTCGATGGTGACGTCGTCGTGGGTGGGGCCCACCCCGCCGGTGGTGATGACCACGTCGGCGGACTGAGCCGAGGCCCGCACCTCGCGCGCGATCGCCTCGGCCCGATCGGGCACGATCACCACCCGCGTGACCTCGATGCCCAGCTCTCGGAAGCGGCGGAGGAGGTAGGCGGTGTTCGCCTCCTCGACCTTGGCGCCCAACACCTCGTCGCCGATGACGACGATCTCCGCGCTCGGGCGGACGCCACAGGTCACAGGCTGCGCACCTCCAGGTAGCGGCCCCGCAGAGCGAGCGCCTGAGGATCCCGATCGAGGACCAGCACCCAGTCCCCCTCGCGCCGCTTGCCGGCGGCCGCCTTCAGCCGCGCCTCGCCGGTCCAGCTCAGGTCGAAGCCGCGAAGGAAGTCCACGAGATCCTCCCGCCGATCGAAGCGCTTGCGCTCGATGTTGCCGCAATTGGGGCAGTAGGGGATCGCATCCCCCTCGCGTGTATAGAAGGAGGTCGAGCAGACGAAGCAGGCCAGGTCCATGACGTCGTCGACCGGCTCGCCCTTCTCGTCCACATAGCCGCCGCCCGCGTACTCCAGCACGAAGTGGCGCGAGGCGCAGAAGCAGACCATCTCGAGACCGATGAGGTTGCGCATGGCCCGATTGTCGCGCCCGGCGCCGGGGGCGTCCAGCCTGCCCGCGCCTCGAGGCGGCTCAGCCCATGACGAGCGGCTTGCGGGAGAAGTCGTGGTACGCCTTGACGTAGCGGACCGTGCCGCTCGCCGAGCGCATGACCACGGACTCGGAGGTGGCCCCGCTCGAGCGGTAGCGGATGCCGTGCAGGAAGTCTCCATCGGTCACGCCGGTGGCGGCGAAGATCACATCCCCCCCCGCGAGCTCGTGGATGCCGAAGGGCTTGTCCGGGTCCTCGATGCCCATGGTGATCGCGCGCTCGCGCTCCGCTTCGTTTCGGAAGCGGAGCTGGCCCTGGATGTCCCCGCCGAGGGTGCGGAGGGCCGCGGCGGCGAGGACGCCCTCCGGCGCGCCGCCGATGCCGACCAGCATGTCGATGGGGCGATCGGGATGGGCCGTGGCCATCGCCGCGCTCACATCGCCGTCCCGGATGAGGCGGATTCGGCAGCCGGCCTTGCGGACCTCCGAGATCAGGTCGGTGTGGCGATCCCGGTCGAGGATGCAGACCGTCAGGTCGCTGAGCTTCATGTTCTTACGGGCGGCCACGCGGTACAGGTTCTCGGTGGCCGTGCGGGTCACGTCGATGATGCCGGCGCACTCGGGGCCCACGGCGATCTTCATCATGTAGGTATCGGGCGCGTGGAGCAGGCGGCCCCGCATCGCGAGGGCCACGACCGCGAGGGCGTTGTTGTCGCCGCGTGCGCAGATGCTGGTGCCCTCGAGGGGATCGACGGCGATGTCCACCTCGGGATCCTCGGGGCCGCCGCCTCCGCACTCCTCGCCGATGTAGAGCATGGGGGCCTCGTCCCGCTCTCCCTCCCCGATCACGACGACGCCGCGCATCGGCACGGAGTCGAACTCCCGCCGCATGGCCTCGACGGCCGCCTCGTCGGCGCCGTCGGAGTCGCCGCGGCCCATGAGCTGCGCGGCGGCGAGCGCCGCAGCCTCGGTCACGCGGACCATCTCGAGGGAGAGGTGACGCAGCATCTTGAGGTCCTCGGAGGGAGGGTAGGGAGCCCCGCCATCCAAGCACAACGAGGGCCATCGTCACAGGGTCTTTTCGGCCCCCGGGGGCTCTCTGCGTACGATCTCCGCGAGGACCTCGAAGGCCCGGGGCACGTCGCGCACGATCCAACGATCGAGGAGATCGATGCGCTCCTCGGGCGGGAGCGTGAGTCCGTTCCCCCGCGCCTCCGCGTGGGCCTCGAGCCGGCGCCTCAGGCCATAGGCGCTCACGGCGAAGGCCACGCTGACGTTCAAGGACTCGGAGAACCCCACCATCGGGATCTGCAGGCTCAGGTCGGCCGCCTCCGCCAGGGTGCGGCTGATGCCATCGCGCTCGTTGCCGAGCGCGATGCAGAGGGGCTGGTCGACGGGGACCGCGCCGACGGGCTGCGGTGGGCCCGCCGGGCGGAGGTCCGTCGCTGCGATCCGATAACCGGCGCCCCGCAGGTGCTCCACCGCGGCCTCGGTGCTCGCGTGGATGTGGAGCGTGAGCCAACGATGGGCTCCGAGGCTCACCTCCGAGGATAGGCGCGGGGCCTCGGCTGGGCCCGCGTGCACCAGGTG
>CAZEHU010000313.1:0-4611 GCA_964511605.1 uncultured Myxococcales bacterium | reverse complement strand
CGTGTGCGTCGGGCTGCGTGACGGATCGTCGTCGGCCGCCAAGGCCGCGGAGGCTGCCAAGCCGACCCCGGCCGCGGATGGGAAGCTGACCCCGCCCTCGACGGGGCAGCCGGACGCGAAGGTCCACATCATGGAGATCTCGGACTTCCAGTGCCCCTTCTGCAATCGGGTCAACCCGACGCTCAAGAAGATCAAGGAGACCTACAAGGGGGATGTGCGCGTGAGCTTCATGCACAACGCCCTTCCCTTCCACAAGGACGCGCGCCTCGCCGCCATCGCCGCCGTCGCGGCGCAGAAGCAAGGCAAGTTCTGGGAGATGCACGACAAGCTCTTCGCCAACCAGCGGGCGCTCAAGCGCGCGGACCTCGACAAGTACGCGGGGGAGATCGGTCTCGACCTCGCTCGGTTCAAGGTGGACCTCGCCGACAAGGCCGTCGGCAAGTTCGTCGACGACAACCGCGCCATCTCCAACGCCGTGGGCGCCACCGGCACGCCGGCCTTCTTCATCAACGGCAAGGCCCTGAAGGGCGCCCAACCCTTCGAGCGCTTCAAGGAGGTCATCGACGCCGAGATCAAGGAGGCCGACGCCGCCCAGAAGAAGGGCGACGCCTGGCTCACCGAGCGCATCAAGTCCAACAACGCGGACCTGGCCGCCTTCCTGTACGAGGGCAAGACGCCCCCGCCGATCGCCGCGGCCAAGCCGAAGCCGCGCCCCGTGGACCGCACCGTCTACAAGGTCGATGTGGACAACGACAAGGACGGCATCAAGGGTCCGAACACGGCGCTGGTCACCCTCGCGATCTTCAGCGAGTTCCAGTGCCCCTTCTGCAAGCGCATCAAGCCGACCCTCACGAAGATCGAGGACGCCTACGGCGACAAGGTCCGCTTCGTCTTCAAGCATAACCCCCTGCCCTTCCACAAGGACGCCTTCCCGGCCTCCGCCTCCACGCTCTGCTCCAAGGATCAGGACAAGTTCTGGGAGATGCACGACAAGCTCTTCGAGAACCAGCGCGCCCTCAAGCTTCCGGACCTCGAGACGTACGCCGGCGAGCTCGGCCTCGACGTGGCCGCCTGGAAGAAGTGCATGGACAGCGACAAGTACAAAGCCCAGATCGAGGCCGACCAGGAGCTCAGCGCCAAGGTCACCGCCCGCGGCACGCCGAATACCTACGTCAACGGCCGCAAGATGACCGGCGCCAAGCCCTTCGAGGAGTTCAAGACCGTCATCGACGAGGAGATCAAGAAGGCGGAGAAGCTCATCGAGGGAGGCACCTCCCCGGAGGCCGTGTACGCGAAGATCATCGAGAACGGGAAGGTCTTCGAGCCCCTCGAGAGCAAGGTCAACGAGTTCGACCTGTCCAACACCTCCATCCAGGGCAAGACGAACGCGAAGATCCAGATCGTCGAGTTCTCCGACTTCCAGTGCCCCTTCTGCAGCCGCGTGACCGCCCCCCTCGAGGAGGTCAAGAAGCACTACGGCGACGACCTGGTGGTGGCCTTCAAGCACTTCCCGCTGAGCTTCCACAAGCAGGCGATGCCGGCGGCCATGGCCTCCGAGTGCGCCGGCGATCAGGGCAAGTTCTGGGACATGCACGATCACCTCTTCGCGAACCAGAAGGAGCTGAAGCAGGAGAAGTGGGGCGACTACGCCAAGGCCCTGGGCCGGGACGACAAGAAGGTCTCGAGCTGCATGGACAGCCAGAAGCACAAGGGCCGCATCGAGGCGCAGATGGCTGAGGGCCGGAAGGCCGCCGTCCGCGGCACCCCGAGCCTGTACATCAACGGCCGCAAGTTCTCGTCGCCCTCGGGCTACAACCTGAACGCCTTCAAGTCGGTCATCGACAAGCACATCCTGGCCAAGGGCAAGTAGGGGAGACACCCTTGTCGTGCCTGCGGAAGCAGGCACGATGCCAGGTCGGCGCTCGTCTTCGAGGCCTGCTCAGGGCAGGGGGGGGGTCGCGGGACCGAGGTCCTGCGCCGTCGCCGAGCCCATCAGGGGCCACTGGCGTGAGAGCTCCCTCGGGTCGAGGTCGTCTGGAGGCAGCAGCGCGAGCCCCTCGGCCCGAGCCAGCCTGCGGCGGGTGATGCGATAGAGGGTCGGGGCCACCCCCTCCCGCGGCCGGACCTTCAGGTACGCGAGGAGGTAGGGCGGCGTGGTGATCTCCAGGCGCTCGATGGGCTCGAGCTCAAAGCTCCGCCGCATCGCTTCGCATTGGGGGTTGAGCGCCTCGCCGGGGGCGAGGGCGAGCCAGCAGTACAGGCCTTCGAGGTAGAGCGCCGGCGTGCGCTCCACGTCGAGGCGCGCGATGGCCTCCGCCACCGGCACGGCCGCGGCCTGATCGCGGCGGGCTCCCGTCAGCGCCTCGATGCGGCTCCGTGGCGCCAGATCGCGGAAGCGGCGCCGATTGTCCGGGATCACCACCCGGACGCCCTCAGCCACCACATGCGGGTCCCGCCGCCCAAGGTCGAGGAGCCAGTGTAGCTCCTCCTGCCAGTCCCGGGGCAGCGCCCGAACCGCAGGCCACCAGAGCGCGAGGCCCAGGGCCGCCAGCGCCACCATAGCGGCGCGCTGCCTCCACTCGGACGCGAGCGGAGAGATCCGCTGCCCCAGGCGTGCCACGAGGTCCTCGAGCGCGAAGAGCACCAGGGCCAGGACGAGGGGCAGGATCGCGAGGTGGTAGCGGGAGGCCGCCCAGATCGTCGTGGCGATACGAAGGCTCGCGTAGAACAGGAGGAGGCTCACGATGGCCCCTGCCAGCACGATCGCTGTGCCCCGGGCCCCGGCGCGCCACCGCTCCACCGCTCCGTAGACCGCCAGGGGCCAGAGCCAGAGGGGTGCGGTGAAGGGATCGAAGAAGGCGTTATCCTCCGAGGGGACCAAGAGGAGGAGCGGCAGCCTGCGGAGGTGGCGGAACCAGCTCCCCTCCGCCGCGCCGCTGCCGGGCACGAAGAGGGCGGCGGAGTCGTCCTGGACGGTGGCCAGGAGGCTCGGGGCCACCAGCAGCGCTGCCAGGATCGCTGGCACGATGAGGAGGGGGGCGCGGCGCGGATCCCGCAAGAGGTCACGGACGGCGGGGCCCGCCACCAGCGCCACGGCCCCTACCACCAGCACAAGGAGGGGCGCCTCCGGGCGCATGAGGAGCGCGGCGGTCGAGGCGCCCACGAGCCCCAGCAGGGCGCCGGGGGTCGCGCGCCGCGCGGACAGCGCTGCGAAAGCGAGGGCGAGGGTCGTGAAGAGGACGAGGCCGACGTGCAGGCTCTCGGACGCCGACAGCCGGACGTGCTGGGGCCAGAAAGCCAGGAGCGCCCCCGCCACGAGGCCGCTCGTGGCCCGGCCCGTCAGCGCGGCGCCGAGGCACCAGGCCGCGGGGATGGTCAGGGTGCCAAGGAGCACGTCGAGCAGGAACCACGCCTCGTAGGGATCGCGCGGCAGGACGGGGGCCGCGAGGTGGCCGAGCAAGTGCATGCCGCGGGGATAGGCGGCCAGGGGGGAGTCGAGGTTCAGCGCTCCGAGCATGGAGGCGACGTCCGGCAGGGGGTAGGCCTCCCGCAGGAAGGTCGGCCCCGCGGCCCACCGGACTCCGAAGCCGAGGAGTACGATCGCCCCGAGCGCGAGCCAGGCACGTCCGCATCCGGGGCCGAGCAGACCCGCGGATCGCAGGAGGGCCGGGATCCCGGCGACCAGGAAGAGGCCGGACACAGCGAGGGCCGCGAGCAGGCCCAGCTCCGTCCCCCAGAGGTCGGAGACGGCGATCGTGGCGGAGGCGAGCGTCATCGCGGCTCCGTGGCCCAGTACAGGCCGATGGGCCGGGGGGCCCCTCGGAGCGCGAGGCCCTCGGAGGAGGGAGCGTCCACCGTGCCCTCGGCCAGGGCGGGACCGGCGGCGTGGCGCCAGCGCTCGCACTCTGGACCGAGGTCCACGTGGCCCGGGGGAGGGATCATGTGGCAGCTCGCGCCGAGGTACATCACGACACACTCCGGCACGTCCCGGTGGGCGTCCTCGAGGGTGGGATACCATCGGTGATCACGTCCGGCGCTGAGGGACAACGCACGGCTGGGCCTCAGCCCCATGTCCATGTCCGCCGGGGCCGGCGAGGCCAGCGCGCAACCCCTGGGAATGGCAGGGAGGTGGGCTCGCAGGAAGTCGTGCTCCACGTTGAGCGCTCGAGGTGCCACGGTGCCGGCGAGCGGCCAGAGGGCCAGGGCCGCGATGGCTGCGAGCGCCGGCCGCCACCAGCGCTCCCGTGCCCCCCGGGTCAGCCCCTCGAGGCCCATGGCGGAGAGCACGATGTAGAAGGGCAGCCCCATGAGGTGGTAGCGGGCGCTCCCGAGGTTAGGGACGATGGTGGCCGAGCCCATGATGATCGTGGGGATGAGGGCCCCTCCCACCACCCAGAGGGTCGTCCAGCGCTCCCTGTGGCTCCGGGCCACGAGGCCCGCCATCGCGAGGAGCGGCCACACCAAGGGGGTGTACTGCGGCGCGAGGTAGGCGTTGTGCTGCCAATGGAAGAGCGGGGTCCGGTGGGTGAGCATGTCGTGGCCAGGGGGTCGCCGCGCGAAGACCTCCTCGATGAGCGCCGCCTCCGGAACGATCAGGAGCGCCCCCGCGGC
>CAZEHU010000312.1:0-4629 GCA_964511605.1 uncultured Myxococcales bacterium | reverse complement strand
TTCCTCGAGGGCCTCGAGGGGCGCTTCTTCTTGCCCCTGGGCCTGGCGTACATCACGGCGATCCTCGCCTCCCTCGCGGTCGCCCTGACCGTGACCCCGGCGATGTGCCTCTGGCTCCTACGGGGCGAGGCCGGCGCCGCGGAGGGCGAGAGCTGGGTCGCGCGGCGCCTGAAGGCCGCCTACGACCCTGCGCTGGCCTGGGTCCTCGAGCGCCGGCGGTCGGTCGTGGTGGGCACCGCGGCGCTGACCGTCGCGGCCCTCGGCCTCGGCTCCACCTTCGGGGCCAGCTTCCTGCCGGAGTTCAGCGAGGGCACCTTCACGGTCTTCCTCATGGCGCCACCGGGGACCTCTCTCGACGAGAGCGATCGGCTCGCGCGTGGGGTCGAGGGGCGGCTCGCCGGCGTCGAGGGGGTCCGCGGCGCGGTCCGCCGGACCGGGCGGGCCGAGCGGGATGAGCACGCCGAGCCCGTCTGGAGCTCGGAGATCGAGGTGACCCTCGAGGAGGGGGCCCGGAAGGTGGACGCCCGGGCGGCCATCGACCTCATCCTCGCCGATATGCCGGGCATCACCACGATGGTGGGCCAGCCCATCGAGCATCGCCTCTCGCACATCCTGAGCGGCACGCCCGCCGCTATCGCCATCAGCTTCTTCGGCGAGGAGCTCCCGGTCCTGCGGGAGGTCGCCCGCGACGCCGAGGCCGCGCTCCGCGCCATCGAGGGCACCCGGGACGTGACCGGCAACCGGGAGGCGATGGTGGGCACCCTGCCGATCCACTACCGCCACCAGGACCTGGCCCGCTGGGGCCTGACGCCCGCCACCGCCGCGGAGCAGGTGGGCACCGCCCTCGCCGGCGCCCGGGTCGCCACTGTCCGCCAGGGCCCGCGCACCTACGACCTGGTGGTCCGCCTCCACGAGGACGAGCGCAGGAGCCGCCGAGATATCGAGGCCCTCGTCTTGCGAGGAGCCAGCGGGCAGCTCGTCCGCCTCGGCGATGTCGCTACGGTCGCGCCCGCGGAGGCCTCCGTTGTGGTGGCTCGCGAGAACGCCCGCCGCAAGGCCGTCGTCTCGTGCAATGTGGGGGAGGGGCACAACCTCGGCCATCTGGTCGAGGAGGTGAAGCTCCGACTCGATCCCATCGCGGCCCGGCATGGCGTGGCGGTCCACTACGGCGGGCAGTTCGAGGCCGAGCAGGCTGCCCGCCGCACCATCGTCCTGTTCAGCGGCCTGGTCCTCCTCCTGGTCCTGCTCCTCCTCACCTCCGCGCTGGAGTCGATGAAGGCCGCAGCGCTGGTCCTCCTCAACCTGCCGCTCGGCATGATCGGCGGGATCGGGGCCCTCTTCATCACCGGCGGTCAGGGGTTCGTCCTCAACGCCGCCGCGCTGCTCGGTCTCACCCACCAACCCTACATCGCGCCGGTCGTCTCGGTCGCGAGCATGGTAGGCTTCGTCACCCTCTTCGGTATCGCAGTGCGCGGCGGCATCCTGCTGGTCAACCACTACGCGCGGCTCCAGGAGGACGATGGCCTCGAGCTCCACGAGGCCATCGTCCGCGGCTCCCACGAGCGCCTCCTGCCGATCCTGATGACGGCGTTGACGGCTGTGCTCGGCCTCCTGCCCCTGGCCCTCGGGGCCGGCGAGCCGGGCTCGGAGCTCCTCGCTCCCCTGGCCATCGTCGTGCTCGGCGGTCTGGCCTCGGCCACCGTGCTCAACCTCTTTGTCGTGCCGGCGGCCTACAGCCTGGTCTTCCAGCGGACGGGCTTCCGCCGCCGCGAGCGGATCGCGCTCGAGCCAGCCGGAGCCGCCGCCTCCTCAGCATGAGCTCCTCAGCGCGGTGCGAGCCGGGCCGCACAGTCGAGGAGATCGGCGAGGTCCTCGTTGACCACACGGGCTACTTGCTGGAGGTGGATGTCCCCATAGGCATGCACGATGAGGTTGCGCAGACCGCTGGCTGCCCGAAGCCGATTCGCGAGCGCAGTCGGCAGCCGACCGACCTGTCCTAGTGCCACGAAGGCGTCGCCCGGCGAGGAGGGTGCGCCTAGCCCCTCGTGGGAGCAGCAGTGGGCCGCCAGGTCGATGCAGGCTTGGATGGCCTGGAGCAGGTCCATCATGGTGATGTTGGCGAGATCCTCGGACGCCTCGAGGGTCTCGGCGTCCAGGGGGAGGTGGCGGCGCAGCCGCTCGACGTGGTGCGCGATGCGCTCGGACTTCCGCCTCCAGACGTCAGGCCGGACCACGGAGCTCCTCCCCCAGTCGCTCGAGCCTCTCGCGGGTATTCCTCTCGGCGTCCCGCCGCATCCAGGCTCCGTCCCAGTAGTCGATGAGGACCGCCTCATGGCGCGCGTGGAGGCGGGGGGCGTCGTGGGTGAAGAGGAGACGCCCCTCGTCGAAGACCACCCGGGCGATGTCCAGCGCGGCGCTGTCTAGGTCGACGAGCTGCACGGGGCGTCCGGTCACGGACTCTAGATCGGCCAGGATGGCCAGGAGCGCGCTCGTCCCTGGCGCCGGACCGCTCCAGAGCACCCCGACGTCGAGGTCGCTGTGGGCACGGAGCTCGTCGTGGACGGCCGAACCGAAGAGCAGGGCCGAGCTCACCGAGGAGTCGGCCTCCAATCGGGCGGTCAGCCTGTCGATTGCGCCGGCGCTGCTCATGGGGCCCATGGTTCCAGGGGACGCCTGGCGTGTCTACGTCCTGCCAGGAGTCTGTTGTCCAGGGGGCCGGTCCCCCACACCATTGACCGAGGGCCGGTGTCCGGGAATGCTGCCTGGGCATGGCGCCCAAGCTACGTGTCGAAGAGTCCTCGTCCCTGCTCGCGTTCCTGCGCGATCGGCTGGGGGGATGGTCCCGGAAGAGGCTCAAGAAGCTCTTGGCCGCCGGGGGCGTCATGGTCAATGGGCAGAGCGTGACCGCCCACGACTACGCCGTCGTCGCCGGAGATCACGTCGAGATCCTGGGGGAAGGGGACGCCCCGCCTCCTCAGCCTCACGGGCCGCTGACCGGAGGCCGGGTTCGGAGGCTCGCGATCCTGCACCAGGATGGCGACATGGTCGCGATCGACAAGCCCGCCGGCCTGCCCTCGGTGGCGCTGCCCACTGCCCCGGAGCTCTCGGTCGCGACCGGCTCGCAGCCGACGCTCGAGGCCGCGACGGCCTCGGATCGGATGGCCCTCGCGGTGACGGCCTTGGCGCCGAGGGCCTGCGCCCAGTCGATGCTCGAGGCCCAGCTCTCCACCCCCGATCAGCCGGTGGAGCTCTGGCCCGTCTACCACCTGGACGCGGAGACCTCCGGGGTGCTGCTCTTCACCACCAGCCCCGAGCTCCAGGAGAGCCTGGCGGCCCTCTGGAGCGAGGCGCTGCCGACCTTCCTCGCCATCGTCGAGGGGCAACCGGAGCCCCGCTTCGGCACCATCGCTCAGCCCCTCCGCGTCGACTCGAACGGCCAGAGAGCGCATGTCGGCTCGCACGCGGAGGCCGACCCCGCGGTGACGCACTTCGAGACCGAGTACCAGGCTCGGGAGCGCAGCCTCCTCCGCCTCCGCATCGACACCCCCCACCACCACCAGATCCGCGCCCACCTCGCCTGGCTCGGCCATCCCGTCGCCGGTGACGCCTTGTACGGCAGCGCCGACCAACGCCTTGGCCTGCACGCCATGCGCCTCGTGCTCCCCCGGCGCAGCTCCGGAGAGGTGTCCACCTTCGAGAGCCGCCCGCCCATGACCTTCCGGGAGCTGCTGCGGTAGGCACCTGGTAGCGCGGCCGCGTCACCGGCGCTCGCCGAGCTCCTCGCGTAGCGCCTCAGGGGTGTCAGGAGCGGACTCCTCGGACTCCGAGCCCTCGGGCCCGGAGCACTTGGGCATCTCCTGATGCTCGAGGTGCCACAGGCTATAGCGGGCGGCGTGGTCCATGTAGGTGACCCGGGGGGCCAGCTTCTGCCAGCGCGGGAGGTCTCGGGTGCGGACGAGGAGGTAGTCGAACCAGCAGGCGACACCGTGCCGCAGGAAGGGGCGGGCCTCGCGGCCGGGCCAGGGGATCTCCTCGCCCTTTCTCCAGGTGGCGTGGCGGCCGTAGTAGCGGTGAAAAGTGGAGAAAGCGAGGCCCTGGTTCAGCGCGAAGTGGTAGCCGTAGATGTGCTGGTGGGCCTTCACGCGGACCGTGCCGTCGGAGGGATCCTCGACGATGACCGCGAGCCTCGAGCCGCCGGGCAACGCGTCGACCATCTCGACCCAGCGCTCGCCCATCTGCTCCTCGTTGAAGACCTCGACCGCGCGGGCGCAGTGCAGGCCGTGCACGATCGTGAGGAGGACCAGGAAGAGGCCCACCGCCGCGGGCACCCATCGAATGCGCGGCATGTGGAGCCAGCCGAGCACGAAGAGGAAGGCGGGCGTGATGGCGCGGGAGGCGATGGCAGCCTGCACCCCGGTGTGCTCCGGCACCGCCAGGTAGCTGATGAAGAGGAGGAGGGCGATAGCCTCGAGGCCGAGGCGGGAGCGGCCCCGGCCCGGCAGGGCGTCGGGGCGCCGCGACAGGAGGCCGAGGAGCACGACCCCCACCAGCCCGAGCAGCACGAGGTCGTCCCATCGTCCGGCCCAGCGGGCCATCAGGTACTCGTTGAGGCGCGAGTAGAGCTTGGAG
>CAZEHU010000311.1:1716-4629 GCA_964511605.1 uncultured Myxococcales bacterium | reverse complement strand
CCTCGAATCTTGGTCAACGCACGCTGAGGGTGCGTTGGGGGCGATTCGGGCCTCGAATCTTGGTCAACGCACGCTGAGGGGCGCGGTCCACGAAAGGGATCTCGGGTCCCGCCCACGGCGCGGAGGCCGAGCCGATGGCGCCTGCGACGCCTATCGGTAACAGAACCTCCGGGGGCGGCTCCAGTTCTCAGGGCCCCGTGTTCGCGTCAAGCGCGACCTCTGGGAGGACTCGAGCCCCGAATCGCCGGGCGTGGCCCCTTTCCGGGATCGCGCCCGACGAGTTCTTGCGCTTTCACGATCTCGTCGATGACGACGAGAGCCTGCTCCTGTTCCTGCGCTATGGCGGACTCCCCTTCCTCCGGCACCTGCGGCTCGTGGACGAGCTCGCCTTCGAGTACCTCCACGGGGTCGCTCAGACGGCGATCCTCGAGGACGTCATCGGACGCCACAACATCCGTAGCGCCGATCTGCTAGAGCGCCTGGTGCTCTTCCTCGCCGATGCCGTGGGCTCCCCCGTCTCCGCTCAGAGCCTCACGCGCTTCCTCAAGAGCCAGCGGATCCGGGCCTCGGTGCCCACCGTCCTCGGCTACCTTCGCCACTTGGAGCAGGCCTACCTGATCCGCCGTGTGCGCAGGGCCGATCTCGAGGGCAAGCGCTTGTTGGAGGTGGCCGAGAAGCGCTACTTCGAGGATCTCGGGATCCGGAATGCCGTACGGGGCGCCCGTCCAGCGGACATCGCGAAGATCATCGAGAACGCCACCCTCCATCGCCTGCTGGTCGACGGCTGGTCGGTGACCACCGGCGATGTCCACGGTCGTGAGATCAACTTCGTCTGCCACCGGGGTAGCGAGCGCCTCTACGTGCAAGCCTGCTACCTGATGCCGGATCCCGAGACCCGAGAGCGGGAGTTCCGCACCCTCCTGGCTATCCCCGACAACCACCCCAAGGTCGTGATCAGCATGGATCCCCTCGCCCAGGACGAGCGGGGCATCCCTCACCTCCGCCTCCGCGACTTCCTGCGGGATGGTTGGGGGTAGTCGCTACAGCAGCCCCTTGGGCCGGAGGAAGTGGTACGCCGAGGTATCCAGGTACTGGATCTTCGCCGCCGTGGTCAGGTCGGAGCCGAGCTCGTACTGGGCGCTCTCGAGCTCCTCCTGGGTCATGGAGCCCGGATCCTTGCCGATGGCCTTGAGGTGCTTGTCCACCAACTCCTTGACGAGCTTGTCGAAGGCCTCCTGATCCACGATGTAGTGGCGCTCGTAGGCGCCCTCACCGTGGGCACCGGTAGCGAAGAAGCTCTTGTCGTCGACCCTCCGGGTGATGACCTCGGTATGGCTCGAGGCCTCCCCGGTGCCGCCGTAGCGCACGAAGATGTCGCCGGGCTCGAGCTCGGAGTCGTTGATCTCCTTGAAGTCCCGGCCCCTGGCTTTCTGCCCGAGCTTGTCGGTGTGGTGCTTGTACATCATGCCGGCGGTCGCGTAGTGCTTGTTCGCTAGCATCGGCGCCGCCTGACCGGCCTGGTGCAGGCTGTCGCCCACGAAGACGTTGCACTTCCAGTGCGCGCCCCACGCCGCGACGTGCTCCGACTGCCCGTCCGCCTCCTCTTTGTTCCGTCGCACCGCCAGGCCGCTGTTGGGCGTGTAGAAGCGCGAGGAGAACATCGCGTAGGCGTCGCCGGTCTCCCCGGCGGTCCGGGCGCGCGCGCTCTCGAGCACCGCCAGGCGGCCCGCGGCCTTTAGCTCCTCGTACTCGCTGACCGCCGCGGGCGCCTGGGCCGCCGCCGTCGCCAGGTTGTCGCGCACCTCGAGCGCCGAGACCCCGTGGGGCTCCGCGGTCTGCGCGAAGAGGATCTCGCTCGCCGAGGGGACGTAGAAGCGCTCCGACGCCCCGGGGGCTTGGAGCGGGTTCAGGTACTTCTCGGCGTTGAAGGCCTGGAGGATCTCGATATGCACGCCCACGAAGTCCGCCAGGCGGCCCCAGGTACGCTTCATCTGCTCCTCGGCCTCGTACTCGTCCTTGTGGCGCTCCATCGTCTTGGTCGCCACGTCGAACCCCCCGGCGGTGGCCCACGCGCCCGGCGTGACCGCCGGCATCTTCGTGGTGCTCCCATCGGGCGACAGCGAGTTCGCCCCGGACGCATAGTCCATGGAGGCCAGCGGGCTACGAGAGCCTCCCTCCACCTCGGACAGAGGCGCGCTGTCCGTGCGGTCCATCACGCGGCGCCAGTCGACGTCGTACGTCATCTCTCCCTCCCCCGACCCGGCGCCCACGCTAGCAGCCCGACCGACCCTCGCTCAAGCATCGGACGTTGGTGCGCGATCAAGGGGCCTCGAGGCAGCGCTCGCCGGCGCCCTCCCCGAAACCGGAGCAGGCCACGGTCCTCACCACCTCCTTGGCCACCCCATTGGGCACAGCGAAAGAGAGCACGTAGTGGGCGATCTTCCAGGCTCCGCCTTCGTGCACGAGCACCCCGCTGCCCCTCACCTCGCCGTACTTCTCGTTGAGGAGCTTCTCATCGAACCACGCCACATCCCCGCCAGCGGAGAACGCCACGTGCCGCTCGAAGGGGGCGTAGGCCCAGCCCGTGCCTTTGGCGAAGTAGGGGTGGGCGAAGGCCTGGAACGCCGCCTTGTCCCAGCGCTCCCCGGCGTCCGTCCCCAGGAAGACGCCTCCGGCCGCCATGCTGTCGAAGTAGCGCTCCTCGTCCGCCTCGGCCGCGGCCTCGTGGAAGCGATCGAGGAGGACGTCGACGTCCTTGCGGTCGGCTGCCACGAGCAGGGGGCCGCACGCCGGCAGGCCGCCGAGCAGCCCTGCGCCCAGCAGCAGCGCGAGCGCGACGCCGAGCACAGTGGCGGCGGGGCTATCGCGACGCGCGCTCCTGGAGCTCACGGACACGAAGAGGGCCCTCCAGGC
>CAZEHU010000311.1:0-1706 GCA_964511605.1 uncultured Myxococcales bacterium | reverse complement strand
TCCAGGCGTCCCGTGGTTCGACAGCCCGTAGTCCCCAGCCTCGCTCTCGCACCAATTGCCCGGATCGTCGTTGGCGACGTGATCGTAGCCCGTGGCCCTCAGCTCCATGGAGCGCCCCGGGGAGCCGGGCCATCCCGCATCGTAGAGCACCTGATCCACCATCAGCCCCGTGGCGCCCACCACGCGGATCTGGTCGGAGGTGTTGGACAGCCCGAAGCCGTCGATCACCGCGTCCACCTCGAAGGTGCCAAGCTTCGAGGGATCCTCGCTCCGCCCGAGGGTCAGGTAGTCGCCCGAGCCGATGACGAGCCCCGAGGGCAGCTCCACCCCCTCTCCATCGGGCCCCTCGAGGCGCCAGCCGCCGAGGTCGATCGCCACCCCGGAGGGGTTGTAGAGCTCCAGCCACTCGCCGTCCGCGTCGCTCATGTTGACCGGATCCGCCATGATCTCGGTGACCAGCACGGTGCCGACCACCTGGGCGCACACCTCGTTGGGCTCGCCCGGGCTGCCGAGATCACTGAGCGGCCCCCAGCCCTCCTGAGGCAGACACCACGATCCCGGGACGTCGTTCTGCACCGGCGTCGACAGGTCGAGCGAGAGGCTCATCGACGCACCATCCTCGAGCGGCCACCCCTCGTCCGCGTCGTACACGACCGCATCGAGGGCGATGCCCGCCCCCTCGAGCACGACCGCGTCGGCCTCGGGATCGAGCTCGAAGAAGCCCCACGCCACGTCGACCGGAGCGCCGCCGTTGGCCTGCGGATTCGTCGAGGCGCCGAGCACCAGCGAGGAGCCGCCAGGGACCACGACCCCAGCGGGGATCGGCCAGAAGTCGACGCCCCCGTCGCGGAGCACCAGGCCGTCGAGGTCGATGGTGCCGCTGGTCGCATTGCTCAGCTCGATCCAGGCCCCGCCGGGTCCCGCGCTCGGCCGCGCCATGATCTCCGAGATCACCAGCGAGCCCGCCGGCGGCAGGTCGAAGCAGACATCGTTCGGCGCTCCGAGCGTCCCGCCCGTCGGCCCCTGGCACCACGCCTCCTCCTTGTCGTTCTGCTCCGCGGACAGCGCCGCCGGGGACAGGGTCAGCGTCCCCCCGCTGTCCGGCCACGGGAAGGTCTCGTCGAGGATCACCTCGTCGACCAGACCATGGACCCCACGCAGGCGGATCCTGGCTCCATCCGGGTCGAGCACCAGCCCGCCGAGGCCGGTCCCGCTCTCCGGCGTGATGACGCCGTAGCCACCCGACGGCAGCACCTCCGCGTCGAGCACGATGCCCGAGGGCAGGATGACCGCGGAGGGTGGCCCCATCTCGAGGCGCAGGCCCTCGAGGCTCGAGGGCTGGCCGGAGAGGTTGGCCACCTCGAGGGCCCAAGCCGATCCAGGGATCACCTCGGTCACGACGAGCGCGCCGGGCCCGAAGGCCTCCGTCAGGCCGCAGCCCCCGGCGAAGCCCGGGGTCGGCGCGCTGGCGCACCAGAGCAGGGCCTCGTCGTTGTCGTCCACCGACCACGCCACCGGATCGGCAGCCAGGGCCTGGGTCGGCAGGGCCGGGAAGCCGTCCCCGAAGGGCACGGTATCCAGCTCGACCCCCTCCGCCGAGAAGAGCGTCAGAACGAGCCCCTCGTCGGGCAGCGAGAAGTCCGATCCGGCCGGCCAGAGGCCATGGGGCTCGACCCCGCCGACCGCGCCCGCCTCCAGCTCCGGCG
>CAZEHU010000310.1:0-4636 GCA_964511605.1 uncultured Myxococcales bacterium | reverse complement strand
ACGGGGAAGCCGCCGCCGAGGCGATGGGGGAGCGCGCGGCTGTGGTCGCCAGGGTCAGGCGGGCTGTCGAGGCGTGGGGGCCGCCCTCGGAGGACGAGGCGCGGGAGCTCGCTGAGGAGGAGGCGATCCTCCAGGAGCGTGCGCAGGCCCTGCACGACGAGCTACGCGAAGAGCTGGGCGCCTTTCAGTCCCGAGCCCGGGCGCTCCGCCGCTATACCGAGCGGTAGGGGTCTGTTTCGCATTGGGGCGTCGAGTGGGTCGGCGTCGATGTCGAATCGATCGCTACTCGCCGCCCTCGCCCTCTCCTTCACCCTCGGTCTCTCCTTCGCCCTCGACACCCTCCTTGTCGACGTCCTCCGCGGTCTTGCGGGTAGCGAGGATGATGTCGACGCGGCGATTCTTGGCGCGGCTCGAGGTATCCACGTTGGGAGTCAGCGGGCGTGTATCGGCATACCCCTGTGCGACGATGCGCTTGTGCTCGATGCCGTCCTCCTTGAGGAGCACCCGTACGACGGCGCCCGAGCGCGAGGCGCTGAGCTCCCAGTTCGAAGGAAAACGCGACGTGGCGATCGGTCGATCGTCCGTATGGCCGGCCACGACGATGCTGCCCTCGGTCTGGGCGAGGACCTCCCTGATCTTGCGGAGGATTGGGATGTAGCTCTTGTCGAGGGTGGCGCTACCGCTGCCGAAGAGGCCCTGCTCCGGCAGGCGGATGATGATGCGATCGGGCATCGTCTCCAGCTCGACCTTCTTCTTCCTGATCTCCGCGGCCAGCTTGTCCCGGACGAGGAGCGCGTCCTTCGAGAGGTTCTCCTCCTCGCTCTCCTCCATGTCGCCCTCGGGCTCGTCGGAGGGGAGCTCCTCTCCCCGGAGCTCGTTGACCTCCGCGTCCTTGCCCTCGGGCATCGTGATCTCGTGGCTGTCGGCCTTCACACCGAGGGCCATCTTCATGGAGCCGCTGATCGCCTTGTACTTGACGACGTCCATCTCGCTGAACGCCAGGAGGAGCACGAAGAACGACATGAGCAGGGTCGCCATGTCGGCGAAGGTCGCCATCCACGCTGGCGCCCCGGCTGACTCCTTCTTCTTCCTGCCCACGCTCCGTTCCCGGGCCCGAGGGCCCTACTCCTTTTCCTTCTGGGCCGCGCTTCCTGGCAGGAAGCTCATGAGGAGCTCCTCCATCACGCGGGGGTTTCTGCCCTCCTGGATCGACGCGATCGACTCGATCACGATGACCTTGTTGAGCATCTCCTGGCCTGTCCGGACCGCCAGCTTGTCGGCGATCGGCAGGGCCACGAGGTTCGCCAGGATGGCGCCGTACAGGGTCGTGAGGAGGGCCACGGCCATGGCGGGACCGATGGCCTTGGGATCGTCCATCTGCGCGAGCATGCCCACGAGGCCGATGAGCGTCCCGATCATGCCCATCGCGGGCGCAGCGTCGCCGATGGCCTTGAAGATCTGCTGACCATCCTCGTGTCGATCCAGGGTCTTCTCCATCTCCTCGGTGAGCACCTTGCGGACGAACACGGGCTCGAGCCCGTCGACGCAGAGGCGCAACCCCTTGGCCAGGAAGTCGTTGGCCACTTGCTGGTTCTCGAGGGCCAACAGGCCCTCCCGGCGTACGATTCCGGCCAGCTCCACCGCCTGCTTGATGATCGCGATGGGCTGCTCGACCCGGAAGCGAAAGGCGCGCCCCGCCACCTTGAACGCCCCGAAGCAGGTCTTGAGTGGGAAGCGGATGAGGGTCGCGGCGATGGTTCCGCCGAGGACGATGAGCGCCGAGGCCACATCCAGGAAGATGTTCCCCTGGCCGCCGACCATGATGGCCCCGATGACGACCCCGAAGCCGCCGATGAGGCCGATGAGCGTGGCGAGATCCACCCGCGTTCTCCCGTCCGAGGTGTGGGCAGGGCCATCCTAGAGAGGGGGCCCGAGGTCCACAAGGGAGCCGCGGGCCGCTCCTCTCTCTGGAGAGCCGGAGGAGCGGCCGACCGTGGGTCCACGCGGAGGGCGTGGACCGCTCGGTCGGGCGCTGAGACGGAGGCCAGCCGCTACCGGTTCAGGTTCACGAGCTCGGCCAGCATCTGGTTGGCGGTGGAGATGGTCCGGCTCGCGGCCTGGAAGCCTCGCTGGGTCGTGATCATCTGCGTGAACTCGTTGGTCAGGTCCACGTTCGACTGCTCGAGGGCTCCCGAGAAGATCTGCCCGCGGCCGCCGCTGTTGGGCAGGCCGATGGCCGGATCGTCCGAACCCGGGCCGCGCTTGAAGAGGTTGCCACCGACGTTCTCCAGCTCGTCGTTGGCCTGGAAGGTCGCGATGGCCAGCTTGCCGAGCAGCCGCACATCGCCGTTGTTGAAGGCGCCGGCGACGGAGCCGTCGAGGTCGACGGTGAGGAAGCTGAGATCGCCCGGCGGGCGGCCATCGGCGTCCACGAAGATCACCGAGCTCTCCTTGGCCACCTGGGTGGTGTCGGTGAGATCGATGACGATGTCCTGGGAGGCGCCACCACCGAAGGTATTGGTCACGCCGAACTCCGGGGGATCGGGCGCGGTGATGTTGCCGTCGGTATCGAAGGTGATGTCCTGGAAGCCGATCTGATCGTCGCCGAAGGCGGCGTGCACCGTCCACGTATTCGTGCCGGTCTTCTCCCAGTAGAGGTCCAGATCGTGGGCCTCTCCCAGGGAGTCGAAGACCGTCACGGTGCTGGCGAAGTTCGCCGTATCCGCCATCGTGGCGGCGTCGGTCTCGTCGAAGCCGCCGGCGATGACCTCCGAGGAGGGATCGATGTTCACCTCGATCGAGACGTTCTCGGTCGCCTCGGGGGGGCTGACCTGGGTGCCCAGCTTCAGGCTGGAGAGCGTCGTGGCGAGCTGCTCCTCCTGATCGGCGGCGAAGCCCTGGATCTTCAGCCCATTGCCGTTGACCATGAAGCCTTCCTGGTCGAGTCGGAACATGCCGTTGCGGGTGAAGAAGGTGCCGAAGCCTCCGGAGGCCTCGCCCTCGACCATGAAGAAGCCGTTGCCGCCGATAGCGAGGTCGGTCTCGACCCCGGTCTGGAGCAGCGCACCCTGGGTGTGGATGCGTCGGATGCCGTCGACCACCGCGCCTTGACCGAGCTCCGCGACGCCCGCGGCACCGACGATCGTGCGGTTGAGCACGTCGGCGAAGTTCCCGCGGGAGGCCTTGTAGCCGATGGTATTCATGTTGGCGATGTTGTCGCCGACGACGGCGAAGCCGGTCTCGTTGACCCGCATGCCGCTCATGCCGATGTAGAGGGAGCTGAAGATGCTCATGCCTGGTTCTCCTGGGAGTCGGTGCCGGGTTCGGCGGGAAGGGGCTCGGACGGGGCGTCCGAAGGGGAAGCGTCGTCGGAGCCGGCCTCTTCGCCGGCCTCCGTCTCGGTGCTGGAGGTGACCTCGATGACCTGGCCCAGGGTGACGGTGCTCCCGTCCTCCATGAGCAGCTCCGGGTAGCCCTTCGCGAAGGAGATCGAGGCCACGAAGCCCGTCGAGCGGGTATCGACCTCCACCAGCTCGCCGGCCACGTCGGTGGCCTCCACCTCGAAGGTGTAGGTGCCCTCCGGCAGGGGGTTGCCTGGATCGTCGGTGCCATCGAACCAAGCCTCCTGGGGACCCTCACCGAGGCTGCCGAGCTCGAGGGTGCGCACCACGACCCCCGCGGAGTTCTTCACGTGGACCTTCACGTCCTTCGCTTCGCCGCCGAGGTCGAAGTGGAGCGTCGAGCCCTCCCCGGGCTCGTCGAGGAGGAGCTGGTCGGAGACGTAGCTCACCTCCTTGCCGACGAAGGAGACCATCTGGGCGCTCGTACCCGCGGTCTGGCTGACGGCCAGGACGTCGAGACCCTGGTTCACGTTGGTGAGCTGCTCGAGGCTGGTGAGCTCGGCGAGCTGGCTGATGAACTGGGTGGGATCGGAGGGGGAGAGGGGATCCTGGTTCGCGAGCTGGGTGGTGAGCAGGCGCAGGAAGTCCTCCTTGCCCAGCTCCGTGGAGGGCGCCAAGGCGGATCCCCCCGTCATCGTGCGCATGGGCGAGGAGGCCTGGGACTGGAGCTGATCGATGTACATAGGAGCGTCCTAGGCAATGAGGTGGAGGCCGCCGCCGGGACGGGGACCGGATCGACCTCGGGGATCGGTCGGGGCGGCCTGGCCCCCCCCGCGGCGGCTCCTCGCGGAGTCGCTGTTCTGCTGTGGGCCCTCCGCCTCACCGGGCTGCCGGCCTCGCTCATCCGCGCCGGCCTCGCCCTCCTCGCCCTTGGCGCCACGGCCCGGGCCGTCGTAGGTCGACGAGGCCTCGCCCCGCACCTCGACCTCGCCGACCGCGAGGCCCTGGCGCGCCACCTCGGCGCGCACATCCTGGGCGAGCTCGGTCACGCGCTCGATAGCCGCGGGATCGTCGACGCGGAGCACGATGCTGAGGTTCCCTCGATCGACGCGGATCTGCGCCTCGAGGCGGCCCACCTCCGAGGAGTCCAGGCGCAGCACCGTCGAGCCGTCGCGGATCTGGGCCAGCTCGGTCACGGCGCGGGCGACCGCATCCACCGCCGGCGACGTCGCGGCCGCTGCGCCCTCGGCCACCTGGGCCGAGGCCGACGGGGAGGACGTAGGAGCGACCGACGG